>JANXPR010000213.1 GCA_025357215.1 Acidobacteriaceae bacterium
CGCCACCACGGCAAAAGTGACTTCACCAGGGTGCAGGAACTTCACGCCTTCCTTGCGGGAAATCAGTTTGCAATGAGGAGGGAAAATGGACGACACGCGCACCAGGTTCTGCGCGGCGATTCCGGCATCCCGCAGGGCCAGTTCGAACGACGTTAGGCGTTCCTTATGTTTCCCGACTCCCTTAGTTAGAAAAATCCGTTTGGGAACCATGTCTAGGCCCAATGTATTCGCCCTCCAGCAAAGTTGGTTTTACGCAGAACTGAAAAAATAACACACGCAAGCCTTCCGCGCGAAAAATTTACGGAAAATTTTTCAAGCCCACTTTCGAAGGCGCACCGCGGAGGCGCTGAGACGCGGAGAAAACACGCCAAAGCTGGTGCTTTTTTGATCCAAAACTTATTCGGCTTTGTCGCTGATCAGATGCCCTGATTCTAGTGCAAGCGAAAAAGCAATTTGATGGCCGATCTCCGCCCTTGTCGCGCTCCAGGCTGCAACTCACCTTTGTGCTCCTTCGTGTCCTTTGTGGTTCCGGGGTTTTGTTTGTCCTGCATCTTCTCCGCGCCTTCGTGGTGAGATTTTCGCTCTTCACCCGCGTGCGGCTTGAGGTTGCTTAAGTTTTACTGCAATCTCAATGAATGCCAGCGCAGCCCGGCTCAGGGCTTTGTCTTTGCGGAAAACCAGCGCCAGATCGCGACGGATCGCGGCTCCAGCCATGCCTACCGTCGCCAGCACGCCGGCTTTCACGTCTTCCATTACGTTTGAGCGGGCAATGAACCCGATCCCCACGTCCGCGGCTACAAAGCGCTTGAGCAGTTCGCTGGAATCCAGCTCCATGGCAATCTTCGGTTTCAGTCTCTGATCGTGGAACAGGTTTTCCAGGGCGTCACGCGTGCGTCCAACTTTGGGTAGCAGCAGCGGGAAGCGCACCACGTCCGCGACGGCGGCTTGTTTCATCCCGCACAGTGGATGTCCGGGCGGGACGATGATGACCAGCTCGTCGCGATGAATATTCACCACCGTGAGGCGTTTGTCGTCCACGGGGGTAGAGACCACGCCGAAGTCGACAGAATTATCGATGATCGATTCCAGAATTTTTGCGCGTTCCAGCCGGCTGATCTGTACGCCCACTTCGGGGTATTGCTTCTTGAAGTCCGCGAAGACTTCCGGCAGGATGTGCAGGCACGTGCCTTCATTCGCGCCGACCACGATTTCGCCGCGCGGCACGCGCTCCATTTCCGCCACGGTCACGATCATGGTCTTGCGTGCGTCCAGTGACAGCTCGGCGTATTGCTGAAAGACCTTACCGGCGCCGGTAAGGGCCACCTTGCCGCCGCTGCGGTCAAAAAGCTTGGCGCCGATCTCTTCTTCCAGTGAGCGGATTTGAGACGAAATGGCCGGCTGCGTGCGAAAGCGTTTTTCCGCCGCTCGCGAAAAACTGGAGTGCCGCGCTACTTCCAGAAATGTCTCTAACTGGTCGAAGTCCATGGGAAGTTCTTATTGTAGAGTCTGATCCGGATTCGGCGGTGTCTTTGTTACGATGATTAGCAGTTGGCAGTTGGCCTTTGATGTAGTCGCGCCGCCGTAAGCGAGCCAAAAACCAAAAGCCATTTGCTAATTGCTATTTGCCAATTGCTCTTATGAAAGCCATCATCTGCGACTCTTACGGCGGCCCTGAAGTCCTGGAACTCGCCGACGACATCCCCGTGCCTCAGCCCGGTCCTAACGGCGTGCTGGTGCGCGTACATGCCAGCAGCGTGAACCCTGTGGATTGGAAGCTGCGCTTAGGGCTGCTTGCGCCGCTGTGGGACCTGCGCTTCCCCGTGATCTGGGGATGCGATTTTTCCGGCGTTATAGAAAACACCGGCAGCGCGGCAACACTCTTCAAAGTAGGCGACGAGGTTTACGGCTTCAAGCACGGCAAAGTCGCCAAGACCTATCGTGGGACGTACGCCGAATATGCCGTGGTCCCGGAAAACACCTTGGCCTACAAACCCGCGAAGCTTAGCCATGAAGAAGCGGCGGCCATCCCTCTGGCAGCACTCACCGCCTGGCAGGCCATGGTCAATCTCGGCAAGTTGAAGGCAGGAAGCAAAGTGTTGGTTCATGCCGGCGCCGGTGGAGTGGGCGTGATGGCCATCCAGATCGCGAAAGCCATGGGTGCGTACGTGGCGGCCACAGCCAGCACGGCCAACCAAGGACTGTTGCGCGAACTCGGCGCGGATCTGGTCATCGACTACGCGAACGAAAAGATCGAAGACAAGATTTCCGGTTATGACCTGGTGCTTGACGGCCTAGGCAAGAGTGTTTGGCCGTCTTCTTTTAAGGCGCTGCGCAGCGGAGGACGGTTGGTTACGCTGACGCTCCCGCTGCCGCAACAGCCAGCAGGGAAGCTCAAGTTCTTTGGAACGATCATGTCCAACGTGGTCGCATACTGGCTGAACGGCATGGTCCGTCGTAAATGGCTGTGGGCGGTCCAGGTGGAACCGCGCGGCGGCGAGCTCGAAAAGATCACCGAACTGGTGGACGCAGGGAAGCTGCGTCCGGTGATTGAAAAAGTCTACCCGCTGGAGCAGATCGCGGAAGCTCATCGCCAAAGCGAGAAGGGACATGTGAAGGGGAAGCTGGTGGTGAGAATCATCGGGTAGGGAAGTAGCAATTGTAATTATTCCCTTGCGTCACTTACGCATCCTGATACGCTTTTTGCATGGGGATGGATGGGCTCACGGCAGAGGAACGGCTCATTTTGATTCGTGTCAAAATCGAAAGGGCCAAAAAACACCTCGCGGATTTCGACGTCCAGGCCGAGGCCTTTCGCGACGCTTATACCCACGTCATTGGAACCAGGAAAGACCCTCAAACGCGCCAAGCCATCCAATATTTTACTAAACTCCCTATCTCCAAATTTGAAGTTCTGGCGGTGGCGGGAGATGTTCTGCAAAACCTTCGCAGTGCTCTCGACCATCTCGCCTTCCATTTGGTAGAGGTTGGATTGCGTCGCTCCATTGGCGAAAAGATTGGGAAGCGCGTTGCATTTCCAATAATTGAGAAAGCCAAAGAATACGAAGGATTTAAGACTAGAAAAATCAAGGGAGCGCGGAAGGCAACAATAAAAGCGATCGACGACCTGAAACCATACAAGAGAAGGAACTCTCCTCTTTGGCTTCTCCATTATGTGAATAACGTCGATAAGCACCGTCACCTTATCAAAGTTGGTTCTGATTATTTGTTTGAGGGTGAAGGATTCAATGGCCAATACTGGCAAAAAGCAGCGCGGCCACTCTTTCGAGGAATCTTTGGGCCTGAAGTGAGCCGCAATACGAAAGTTATCGTAAAGAAAGCGCTCGACAAGTCTAAGGTCGTTGAGGGGCAGCCTCTTTTCCAATTTCTTCATGAGATAGTTAAATTTGTCGATGACCTCATCACGAGCTTTGAGCCGCACCTTGCGAAGAGATATAAAAAACCACCGCTTCGGCAGTGAGGAATCTGTTTTTTGCCCAACCTACGTTGCCCGTCGCCATTCGCCGACGCTGCATCCCCCTGCTTTAGCTGGGCTAATTGCCAGTTGCTAATCGCCATTTGCCGTCTTCCACCACCTATTCCGCCAACGCATCATTGCCGTCACCCACCATAAACTCCGCTTATCCCTCCAATAAAAACAATCAATTTCCTTGTCGCCTTGCCGCGCATTTATCTTCAAGCTGCGGAGGAGCGTCCTCATTATGCCTGCCATGCCTAATATTCCGGCAGATCCCAAAGCCGTCCTGCAATTTGCTAAAGAAAACAGCGCCAAGATGCTCGACCTGCGTTTTACTGACCTTCCTGGATTGTGGCACCACATTTCTTTTCCTATCGCGCAGTTGTCTGAAGCGTCATTCGAAGACGGCTTCGGCATGGACGGCTCGTCAATCCGCGGATGGGCAGCCATCCACGAAAGCGACATGTTGCTGATCCCCGATCCGAGTTTCTACGTGATGGACCCGTTCACGCAGGAGCCCACCCTGGTGATGGTGGCGGACGTGATCGATCCGGTAACCAAGCAGCGCTATGACCGCGATCCGCGCTACATCGCCAAAAAGGCCGAGATGTTTTTGATCTCCACCGGCCTGGCGGACACGGCGTTTTTCGGAGCGGAAGCCGAGTTCTTTATCTTTGACAGCGTACGCTTTGACCAAAAAGAAAATATGGGCTTCTACTTTATTGATGCGGAAGAAGGCCGCTGGAATTCCGGACGCAAAGAGGACAACCTGGGCTACCGTCCGCGCTATAGAGAAGGATATTTCCCCGTCCCGCCCACTGACCACTATCAAGACCTGCGCACGCAGATGACGCTGACCATGCAGGCCTGTGGACTCGAGGTAGAATGCCACCACCATGAAGTTGCCACCGGCGGCCAGACGGAAATTGATTTGAAGTTCAACAAGCTGGTGCGCTCCGCCGACAACATGATGCTCTACAAATACATTGTGCGTAACGTGGCCAATCGCGTGGGCAAAACCGTTACCTTCATGCCTAAGCCGCTGTTCAATGACAATGGCAGCGGCATGCACACGCATCAGTCGCTGTGGAAAGATGGCAAGCCGCTCTTTGCCGGCGACGGTTACGCCGGGCTCTCGCAGACCGCGTTGTGGTATATCGGCGGACTGATCAAGCACGGACCGGCGCTTTCGGCCATCATCGCGCCGACAACCAATTCCTATAAGCGCCTTATTCCCGGTTTTGAAGCGCCGGTAAATCTGGCGTACTCGCGGCGCAATCGTTCCGCGGCCTGCCGCATTCCCATGTATTCGGCGTCGCCGAAAGCCAAGCGCGTGGAGTTTCGTCCGCCGGACCCGAGTTGCAATCCTTATATAGCGTTCGCGGCCATGATGATGGCCGGCCTGGACGGCATCGAAAACAAAACTGATCCCGGCTTGCCGTTGGACAAGGACATTTATGATCTCGGTCCAGAAGAACTGGCCAAGGTCCCGTCCATGCCCGGTTCGCTGGACGAAGCTCTGGATTGCCTGCAACGCGACCACCAGTTCCTGCTGAAGGGTGACGTGTTCACGGAAGACGTTCTTGGCACCTACATTGCTTACAAACGCGAGAAAGAAGTGGATGCGATTCGGCTGCGTCCGCATCCTTATGAGTTCGCGCTGTATTACGATATCTAGGCACTACGATATTTAGGCAGTACGATACCTAGGCACTACGAAGCGTAAAGCTCAAAATCGATCGGTGTACGGAGTCTTTTCTTGTCGTTTGTCAACGTGAACGGTACTCGGTTGTTCTACCGGCTGGAAGGCAACATTAACCTTCCAGTGCTGGTCCTTTCGCACTCGCTGGGTTGCGACCACACCATGTGGGACCCGCAGATGACGGACCTGCTCCAGTATTTCCAGGTGCTGCGGTATGACACCCGCGGCCACGGAGCTTCCGACGCGCCTCCGGGCGACTACACCATCGACCAGCTGGGACGCGACGTGACCGAGCTAGCCACTTCGCAAGGATTTGAGACGTTCGCATTCTGCGGACTTTCCATGGGCGGAGCCGTGGGGCAATGGTTGGCATTGCACGCGCCAGACCGGCTACGCGCTCTCGTAGTGGCCAACACCTCGCCGCAATTTGCCACACGCGAGATATGGGACGCGCGTCGGCAAGAGGTACAGCGGGGCGGCATGGCGGCCATCGTGGACACGGTGATGGGGCGTTTCTTTTCCCCGGAAAGACAGAATGGCCCTTACGCTCAAGCCACGCGCAATACATTCCTGGCGACCAAGCCCGCGGGTTATGTTTCCTGTTGCGCGGCCCTCCGCGACCTGGATTTCAAACTGCTGCTCAACAAGATCACGGCGCCAACCTTGGTAATCGGCAGTGACAAAGATCCGTCCACGCCGTGGGAAAGGAATGGCGACATCCTGGCTCGCGAAATCCTTGGCGCCAAAAGCATGGTGCTCCCCGGCGCGCACATCTCGAATCTGGAGCAACCGCGGGCGTTTACCGCGGCTATGCTGAAGTTCCTCCAGACGACCGTACCTGCAAAGAACTAGCGAACCGCGCTGCTTTCCTGCCCTTTGCGTTCGCCGACCTGTTGGCGCCACATGGCGTAGTAAAGCCCTTTGTTCTCCAAAAGCTCGGAGTGGCGTCCTGACTCGGCGATTTTGCCTTGTTCCAGAACGTAGATCCTGTCGGCGTGCATGATCGTGGAAAGGCGATGGGCGATCAGGATGGTGATAGCCTCCTGATGCCCGGCGAGATCGCGGATGGTCCGGGTGATTTCTTCTTCCGTCAGCGAATCCAGCGACGAGGTAGCTTCG
>JANXPR010000216.1 GCA_025357215.1 Acidobacteriaceae bacterium
GAAATGGTGATGCCCGGCGACAACGTTGCCCTGGTGATTGAACTGATTACTCCAGTGGCCATGGACAAGGGTCTGCGTTTCGCTATCCGCGAAGGCGGCAGGACCGTGGGCGCGGGAACCATCAGCGAGATCATCACCTAGAAGAATTGGGTAAATGGGTAATTTGGTAATTGAGTAAGTGGGAAACAGGTTTGATTTTCGATTACCCAATTACAAAATTACCCAATTACTAAATCGAAAACTAACGTCGGCAGCGACCAGGGTTTAAGAGTGGCCTGACCGCAGAGATCTTTGAGGACATAAACGTGATTGGAAAAGAAAGAATTCGCATACGGTTGAAAGCGTACGACTACCGCATTCTGGACCAGTCGACGGGAGAAATCGTCGATACGGCCAAGCGCACGGGCGCGCAGATTGCCGGACCGATTCCACTGCCGACGGTCAAGAACAAGTATTGCGTGTTGCGCTCTCCGCACGTGGACAAGAAGTCTCGCGAGGCATTTGAGATCCGCACGCACAAGCGCCTGATCGATATTCTGGAACCCACGCAGCATACGGTGGACGCGCTGATGAAGCTCGACCTTCCGGCCGGCGTGGACGTGGAAATCAAGGCGTTCGGGAAAGAACATAAATAGGTAGTTGGTAATTGGTAGTTGGTTATTTGGCTAAGTACCAAATACCAAGAGCCAAATACCAGCGCCACAACCTACAGTTCCTGTGATCGCGAAATTGATCTGCCGGGAATGATGAGGAGAAGGAATCATGGTAAACGGAATTTTAGGAAAAAAGATCGGCATGACCCAGATCTTCGACGACCAGGGCAACGTTCACCCGGTCACGGTGATCCAGGCGGGTCCGTGCGTGATCACGCAGCTTAAGCGCGCCACCAAGGACGGTTACGAAGCCGCGCAGATTGGCCTGGTCGAATTCGTAAAAGGCAAGAACGTGACCAAGGCCATGAAGGGGCATTTCGACAAGCATGACCTGCCTCCGGTGAAGTTCATGCGCGAAGTGGGTATTGAAGCCGCCGACGATTCGAAGCCAGCGGAAGGCGAAGCGGCCAGTAACGGCGCCTCCAAGGTCGGCGACAAGGTTCTGGTAGACATTTTCAATTCAGAGAAATTCGTGGACGTGATCGGCGTGAGCAAAGGCCGCGGGTTTGCCGGCGTAGTCAAGCGCCACAAGTTTGGTGGCGGTCCCGGCGCCCACGGTCACATGTTCCAGGTGCAGGGTTCGATCGGCGCATCGTCATTCCCGTCACGAGTTTTTCCGGGTATGCGCATGTCCGGCCACATGGGCGTGGACCAGGTTACGGTCCGTAATCTCAAGATTCGCGGCATCGACACGGACGACAATCTTTTGCTGGTGGAAGGCGCAGTGCCCGGACACCGCAACGGTTACGTCGTGGTCTTGAAGGCCAAGAAGCCACCGCGCGAGCGCCGTGGATTCGCCGGTTCCAGCACGCTGGATCCGTTGAAGGCCGCCAAGAAAGCTGCTGCCGGTAAGAAGAAATAGGGTGAGCGCGGAGCGAGCGCCGGAATAGCGCGAGCAAAGCGCGAGGGCGAAACAGGCGAAGCCGTTGTGGAGCCCTTGAAGTAAAGCCCCGTTGAAGGCCGCCAAGAAAGCCGCTGCCGGCAAGAAGAAGTAAAACAGATTTTGGAGCGCAGCCGCCCTCGGCTGCGTTCAAAACAGATCGCGTTGAGATAGCGGTCGGAGTTACGAGACAAGAGCTAATTGCCAATTGCTAGTTGCCAATTGCTAATAGCTAAGAGCTGAATATGGCAAAAATTGACGTAGTAGACCTAAAAGGTAAAAAAGTCGGGACGCTGGAACTCGCGGACGAAGTCTTTGGCGGCATCAATGAAGACCTTCTGTGGGAAGCGGTCAAGCATTACCGCGCTTCGCAGCGGGCCGGCACGCACGCCACCAAGAACAAGAAGCTGGTGTCGGGCGCAGGCAAAAAACTGTGGAAGCAAAAAGGCACGGGCCGCGCCCGCGTGGGCTCGATCCGGTCGCCTCTGTGGCGCCACGGCGGCACGGTCCACGGACCGCAACCGCACTCCTACGACTACCAGTTCCCGAAGAAGAAACTTTTCGGCGCACTGCGTTCGGCGCTGGCCGCGAAACTGGCGGACGGCAAGCTGACGGTCGTGGAAAGCTTTGAGCTGGAAGCCGCCAAGACCAAGACTTTTCGCAAGGCGCTGGACACGCTCGGCGTGGCCAAGACCGCATTGCTGGTGGATGGCAACGGCAACCGCAATCTGGAACTGAGCGCGCGCAACGTTGCGGGCGTGGAACTGGTGGCGGGGAACCGGGTGCATCCTTATCATCTGCTGCGGTATGAGACGGCGGTGTTCTCGCGTCCGGCGCTGGAAAAGCTGCAGGACTCGTTGAAGGCGTCGGCTCCCAAGCGTAAAGCGGAGGTGGCGTAATGAAATCGGCATATCAGATCATCCGCAAACCGGTCATCACGGAAAAGGGACTGGCCGCCAAGGAAACCGAAAGCACGCTGGTGTTTGAAGTAGCGGCCAAGGCCACCAAGACAGAAGTGAAAGAAGCCGTGCAGAAAATTTTCAACGTGAAGGTGGATTCGGTGCGCACCGCCAACTTCCAGGGGAAAGAACGCCGTCGCGGACGTTTCGCCGGCTACCGTCCTGACTGGAAAAAGGCGTACGTGAAGTTGAAGGCCGGCGAAAAAATGCCGGAATACGCGGCGAATCTTTAATTTAGTAAAACCGCTTCGGGGCATGGATTGTGGTTAGAGCGTATAAGCTCCTGAAGCGGCGCAATCCGGCGGCCTGATGGGCCGGATTGCTTGACGAAAGAATTTGAAGAAGAACGATTAGCCGGCAAGGCAACAAGCTAAGGGCTAATTGCTAAAGGCTGAAATATGGGCATTAAGACATACAGACCGATCACGCCGTCACTGCGGTTCAAGACCACGCTGACGAACGACGAGCTTACGACTGACAAGCCGCACAGGCCGCTGACGAAAATCAAGCTGCGCACCGGCGGACGCCGCAACTCGGGCGACATCACTATCTGGCATCGCGGCGGCGGACACAAACGCAAGCTGCGCGCCATCGACTTCAAGCGCGACAAGTCCGGCATTCCCGGCACGGTGGTTTCGATCGAATACGATCCTAACCGCTCGGCGCGCATCGCCTTGATCGCATACGCGGACGGCGAGAAGCGCTACATCATTCAGCCCGTGGGCCTGACGGTTGGAACCAAAGTGGTGAGCGGCCCTGAGGCCGACATCCTGGTAGGCAACGCGCTGCCGCTGAAGAACATTCCGGCCGGCACCACGGTCCATAACATTGAGTTGAAGCCAGGCAAAGGCGCGCAGATGGTGCGCTCGGCCGGCGGATCGGCGCAGTTGGTGGCCAAGGAAGGCGAGTACGCGCTGGTGAAACTGCCTTCTGGCGAAACGCGCAAGATTTTGATCGATTGCATGGCCACCGTGGGCCAGATCGGCAACGTGGAACACGAGAACATTTCCATCGGCAAGGCGGGACGCAACATCAGGCTCGGCAAAAAGCCGGTCAACCGCGGCGTGGCCATGAACCCGGTGGAC
>JANXPR010000267.1 GCA_025357215.1 Acidobacteriaceae bacterium
GCGAATGACGCAGACAGACGTGAGGGATTGGCAGCAAGGTCTTCGGCGCTTCGCGGGGAAGTTCTATGAGGACGCTTTCCTGCAGTGGAAACAAACACAGATTCTGTCTCAAAAACTGAAAGCCATCAGCACAAATTCCGGTAGTCAATTCGGCATATTCTTGGTTAATTTCTGAGGGTGCGGCCAGGGTGAGTTAAGACCATGCACACGCCTGAAACGGGACTCACCTGCTCCGCATACAGACGGTTAGGGCGTCCCAGCGCATAGGCTATTAAGAACAAACCCGATAGCATTCTCGCGCATGGTGACAGAATCGGTATTCGAGCAGTGTAGTGGCAGGGAGCGACCCCTCTCGGCACTCCCGTGCCTCGACCCCTGCGGGGCTCCGCTTCGCTTCGGGGGTCGCTCCCTGCCACCCTTGGAGAGCCTCGCGGCACTGAGCATTTGCAAATGGGGCCCCAAATGAATTAAAATTATTGGTTCTTGAGATTTTCCTATGGGCATCTACGGTCAAGCCGCAATTCGTGCAACAGAATACTTTTTGCAATCCAAGGCCACCTCTCTTGAGGAAGCATGGCAATCGGCTATTGCAGAGTTTTCTGCGAAACTCTCATCTAGAAGGAAATCTTGTCCGAAGAATGCGTTCTTGGGCCTTTGTGAGGCGGGCGTCATTTCGGGCATTGTGCGTGGAAAATATGATGCTCCTTCCAACAACAAAAATGGCCGATATGCTGTGAAGGCGTATCGAGTTTTGCAATCTGAGCCAAACCTATCGAGAGATAAAGCCGCACTCTGGACCAGGGCTGTCCAGCCCGAGGCCAAAAAAGAAAACGAACAAATGGACGTAGTTATTTCGTTGTGGAATAAAAAACTCCTTCACTAAACTCTATTGCTAACGTCCCTCTCTTTCATCGCTTGCATTTTTTCGCTGGCGATTGTACGGAGCGCGGGAGGTTCGTCAAGGCTCTCCGCTTCGCTCCGCCCGCTAGCGCGGCGCGCACAAAACGCGCGGCCTTGACCAACCTCCCTTATCCGCTCCTGTTTGCTTCCAGCTATGGAAAAAATTCAAAGAAAAAATGTGAGAGTTAGTCGGAGGGAAGGAATGCCTCAGTACGGCAATGAGCTAATATCAAAATATACCGATTTGCGAGCACCATCGGTAAGATCAATTTCGATCACGTCATACATCTTTCCGTTCTGATCACGCCGCAGTAAAGCCTGCATTGCTTTTGACCACTGTTGGTTTTGCCTTCCGAATTGATAGGAAAGATACCAATGTTCAGCTGAGACCATGAGCGGTGGTTCCGACGTGGACAACAAGATTGCGGTGTCCTTGGAATCGCCGGAACCGCCACGATAGCTGATGATTTGGTTTTGAGGAACACTAAGTTCCCCTTCTCCGGGAAAAATGCGGCGCCACTGATCGGCGAACCCAGATTCGCCCGCCCGCCGAAAAGCATGGTGGAGTCGCCGGAAGTTTCTGTGACCGGAGGTACTGAAAGCGGGTTCATTCTGAACGGAACAAAAGTCACTAGACCGCCGTGCCATTAGCAGCATCTGGAGTGGAAAAAAGAGGCTTTGGACTGCATCTCTATCGCTGCTAGTCTGCTGCGTAACATTGCGAGTGATACCCAGAACCCAATCGGCAGCCTCCTTTTCGGTCTCGACAAGATCCCGCCAGCGACCCACCAGAAAAAACGTCGTGCCAAATGCAGCCAGCTCCTCCTGACTGAAGTCAAACCGGGGCGGCAGCACGGTACATGAATTGGTTGCGATACCGAGATGTTTTTCCCTGTAGGGGGCTGGGGCAGCTGCGTCCGCAACGTGAATGGTCGCTCTGTCGGCACGAGCAAATGTCGGAGAGAGTTCACTACCGCACTTCTGGCAAAATGAGGCCTCACGATCCCAATAGAGTCGGCACACCCGGCAGACGAGCATTCTTCCGTAGGTTCTACATCCGTAGCAGAAGGAATCTTTACTGCTCAAGGCGCGGAACTGACCACAGTGTGAACAGGGTGGAAAGCTTTGCAGTGCGGGCCTGAAAAGAATAGCGGCTTCGCGTCCGAAGTCGAGCTCGACCGCTGCAACGATTGCATCATCTAGCCCAGAGCATCGTTCAGTGATCGCCGGGATATCCGCACGCTCTGGATAGCGGGCCTGCAAGGCAAGCCTAATGTACGCATATTCGTTTCGGTCCGGGTATCTATACATGTATTCAAAGAAAGCTCTTTCCATCGCCCACATTGTGCCCGGTGGCCGCCCAGCACCGTATTTCACGTACTCCTTAAAACGCTCGAACATCCTGATGAAGTGTACATAGGTGCGGTTTTGGTGGCAAGAATGAGGGACAGAAAAACTCGTTGCCAAAGTACATCCGTCACAACAGCAAGTCCAGCGGTTGCGCCACGGCTCCTAGGACCGACGGGGTTGTTTCCGGCGGGCAGTTGTTGGAATGCTTTCGCCCGGTCTGATCACGTGAGCTGATAGGAGCGACTGCGGAAAATCTTTCAGATTCAGTGTCACAATGAAATCGGCTCGGCCAGTTTCAGCGCACGCGCAGAAAGGGTCGTCTCCCGGATCGGGAGAAATGTTTGGCAGAGAAGAGGCCCGGACATGTTCCGCCTCTTCTCGTAGCAGATTGACTATTTTTCCGATAGTTGGACGCCGGACGCCCAGCCTTCCCAAGACTCGCTTGTATTCCAGAAGAATCTCATCGCTCACCAACCAGACAAACGTGTCCCCTTCAATCCAGTCCCGGAGCAGCTTGGCGCTTGGATTCTTGGGCGTTATGTCCAAGGAGTTGAGTCCCGCGATTCCTGCCACCAGGACAGACGTATCGACAACGCCTCTAAGCCGTTTTCTTTTTTGTGCGGGCAACGACGGTGATCTCCGGCAGCTTCTTTCGTCCTGAGCGATATTCACGAACGGTTTTTAGAATCTCTTCCCCTGAGATGTCGCCCAGATCAACGGCGGCCTTCTGGACACTCCGCAAGAAATCCTTCTTCCATCCAGCTCTTTTGCGGCCTTTGGGAAGGTCCTTGTAAGCCGAGGCCCGAGGAATCTGGTCTTCCAGTTCCCGAGCCAAAGAGCGAACCGGAATCTTGATTTCTACGGCATCGGTGCTATTAAGCGGACGAGAGCGAAGGCAGATGTCCCCCAAATCACCCATTTTGGCTTTACCAAGATTCTTCGAAAGCGCCTCTGTGAATCTGGCCAGGAGATCACTCGAACTGCCAAGGGTTTCCTTGAGATAAAAAGCCACTTTCGCTTCTAACAGGAGATTCGTGTCAAACCAGCACACACTGTTGCGGCGTGCAGGACGGATGACCCCCAGCTGTACCAGGTTTTGAAGGTCTTTTGGCGACACTCCCAGTACGGCGCTGGCCTGCTTGAGTTTGAGTGTAACGCTTTGCATTTGATTAACCATCTAAAGCTTAGACGGATATTAGATAGAAAGCAAGCGTTGTTTAACGGAAGCCGGACTGACCACCAACAATCGTTCGCTATTCGCGAACAGCGAATGTATAATATCCGTGTGATCCTCAAACCCCAAGACGTAGTGGTGGTGCTAAAGCTCTGTGAGTTCGATGACAAACGACCACCCTTTGCCCAGATCGCTGAAGAGTTGTCCATGAGCGTTTCCGAAGTTCATGGGGCGGTCAAGCGGGCCCAAGCAGCGCATCTTTTGCACGGCCCAGAACTCGGCGAACGCCCAAACTGCAAGGCATTGGAAGAGTTTCTGATCCACGGGCTGAAATATGTGTTTCCCGCTCAACACGGAGCGATGACCCGAGGAATGCCCACGTCCTACGCTGCCGAGCCCCTTCGGAGATACATCAAGCCGGGAGACGAGCCGCTACCTGTGTGGCCCAGCCCGGATGGTCCGGTGAGAGGTGCTGCCTTTGAGCCCCTGTATCCCAGCGTCCCGGTAGCGGCCAAACGCGATTCTTACTTGTACGAATTGCTCGCCTTGATCGATGCAATCCGGGACGGGCGGGTACGGGAACGCAAGCTTGCCGAGAAAGAACTCGTGACTCGGCTTCGTTCAAAGGACCATGGTTCGAGAGACAATGGCAAATCCTAATCTTGAATTGCTCATCAGTGTTGCGCGGCTGCTACGTCCCTTGCTTGACGAACTGGTATTTGTCGGTGGCTGCACGACGGCTCTCTTGATCACCGACCCGGCTGCTGCTGAAGTTCGGTCAACATACGATGTGGACGCTATCGCTGAAATCACCTCATATGCAGAATACGCCGCGTTCTCGGAGCGGTTACGGCAATTAGGTTTTGCAGAAGACCATGGCGAAGGAGCGCCGATTTGCCGGTGGGCCCATAAAGATATGCGCTTCGATGTCATGCCCACGGATGAGAGAATTCTAGGCTTCTCCAACCGCTGGTACAAAGCGGCCATGGAAAACGCGCAGAAGATGCAGCTTGAAAATGGCCTGACGCTCAGGGTTGTCACAGCGCCGTTTTTTCTTGGCACCAAGTTAGAAGCATTCAAGGGACGTGGCAAAAACGACTATTTTGCAAGTCACGATCTTGAAGATCTGATTGCTGTGATCGATGGCCGGCCATCCTTGCTGGATGAAGTTCAGCACGCGCCGAAAGAGCTAAGAGCTTACATCGCCGACACGATACACAAATTGATTGGAAGGCAGGAATTCATGGATGCTTTGCCGGGCTATCTCTTGCCCGATCCAGCGAGTCAGGCGCGACTCGGAAAACTTTTGGCAACACTCCGTACGATTACTGAGTTGGTAGGATAACTGTTCCGCTATGCCCGGCAAAGAATTCCAAAGAGAGCTTCAATCCGCACAGGTGGAGTGTGACCGTTTGCGCGAGGCAAACAACCGCCTGCGGAAGCTTCTGACCGAGCACGGAATCCCGATTCCTGCGATCCAGACTCAGGGGCCTATGCTGCTCCAAAGCGCGGGGACAGTAATCGATGCTGTCAGTCATGCGTCCGACTCCAAGGCTAAAATTGCCCTCTTTAGGAGCCTTTTCCGTGGCCGGGAAGATGTCTATGCGGTCCGATGGGAAAGTCCTGATGGCCGGGCTGGATACATGCCAAAGGCAGATCGCGATTGGAAGGCTTACTATGCGAGCAGACCCGAAGACCGCAAGAAAGTCGACCGCAAAACACGGACCTTTCATCCTCTAACGGACGAGGCGGTTCGCCAACATTTGGCGGGTGAGCTTACGGTTGGCGCTTATCCACTGCTGCCTGATGAGACATGCTGGTTTCTGGCGGTCGATTTTGACAAGAAGACATGGCATGAAGATGCCGCCGCCTTTCTCGACACCTGCCAGGAACTGAATGTGCCCGCTGCGTTGGAGCGTTCTCGGTCTGGCAACGGCGGTCACGTTTGGATCTTTTTTGATCGAGCAATACCAGCGGTGACAGCACGAAAGGTAGGATGCGTCATTCTTACCCGAACCATGGAGCGCCGACATCAAGTTGGGCTTGACTCCTACGATAGATTTTTCCCGAACCAGGACACCATGCCGAAAGGAGGCTTCGGCAATCTCCTCGCGCTGCCGTTGCAAAAGACGCCACGCCAGTTGGGCAACAGCGTGTTCATAGATTCCGGCTTTAGGCCATATGCAGATCAATGGCAGTTCCTCACGATGATTCAACGCATGTCTGCTCATGCTGCTGAAGCACTCGTTGTGCAGACGCAACGGGCAGGCGATTTGATAGGAGTAAGAATCAGCATTTCCGACGGCGACAACGACCAAGACCCCTGGACTTTGCCGCCCTCACGCAAGCGGCTAGAGCGGCCCATCAAAGAGCCGCTCCCGGAAAGCGTTCAACTTGTTCGGGCGAATCTTCTCTATGTGGAGAAGAAGGACCTGCCTTCCGCGATGCAAAATCGGTTGCTCCGCCTCGCGGCGTTTCAAAACCCTGAATTCTACAAAGCTCAAGCGATGCGCCTTTCAACTTTTGACAAGCCGCGCGTGATAGCCTGCGGAGAAGACCTCGCTAATCACATTGCCTTGCCTCGCGGGTGTTTCTCGGATCTGCTGGCCTTGTTGGAAGCGCACCGAATTAGGCCGCTGATTCAGGATGAACGTTTCGCAGGTAACCCGATCGACGTGGACTTCCATGGTCAGCTCCGACCGCTCCAAGAGGAAGCTGTTGCAAACATCAATGTCCACGATGAAGGAATCTTGTGCGCTCCGACGGCCTTCGGAAAGACGGCTGTTGCCGCATGGCTTATCGCCGCACGCAAAGTGAATTCTTTGATTTTGGTGCACCGCCAGCAGCTAATGGACCAGTGGCGTGAACGCCTGGCAATGTTTCTGCAGCTTCCCGCCAAATCAATTGGGGAAATCGGTGGCGGAAAGACAAACCGGACAGGCTGTGTGGATGTCGCAGTCATTCAAAGTTTGCGTAGAAAAGAAACCGTCAAAGATTTTGTAGCGGAGTATGGCCAAGTCATTGTGGATGAATGCCATCATATTTCCGCTTTTACATTCGAGCAGGTAATGAGGCAAGTGAAGGCCAGGTATGTTGTGGGTTTGACAGCAACTCCCACACGGAAGGACGGCCACCATCCCATTATCTACATGCAGTGTGGCCCAATCCGATTCAATCTCAGCGCCCGCAAGATGACGGAAATGACTCCGTTTGAACACAGGGTAATTCCTCGTGTGACGGAGTTCCAGATGCCCCCGGAGACTTCGGATGTGACGATCCAGGACATATACGCTGCCCTCGTCGATGACCGCTCTCGTAATGAGCTGATTACCGCTGACCTGCTTCGTGCCTTGGAGGCCGGGCGATCTCCGCTGCTTCTGACAGCACGAACCGACCACCTGTGGCATTTTGCAGAGAAACTTGCTTCCGTGGTGAAAAACTTGTTTGTCCTAAAAGGCGGCATGAGCAAGAAGCAACGCCAGAGCACGGCCGACGCTCTGGCCGCCGTACCCTTGGGGGAGCAGCGAGTCATTCTTGCGACTGGAAGCTACATCGGCGAGGGATTCGACGACGCCAGGCTGGATACTCTTTTTCTCGCTATGCCAATTTCTTGGAAAGGAACTCTCCAGCAATATGTCGGGCGGCTGCATCGACTGCATGACAACAAGCGTGTTGTTCAAGTCTACGACTATGTGGATTCCTACGTTCCGATGCTAGCGCGGATGTACGAGCGACGGCTGAAAGGATATGCCGCCATCGGCTACACCGTGCAGCACCGAGAAGATTCCTTTTGATTGATTGGATTTTGTGACGTAATTGTGACGTAGCCCATCACCCGCGATCAGCTAAGTCCAACGTAATCAACGCGAGTAATTTTTCCTTCCGTGCGGGCTGAATTTAACTTAAGTCTTTGTTTTCTGATGCTTTACTCGCTATTTCACGAGGCCACAGGGCTTGACTCTTAATCAGTAGGTTGAAGGTTCGATTCCTTCCGCGCTCACCATTATTTTGGCCGCTTTGCGGCAGACCGCATCAGGTAATTCCGCCTCCCTAGTGCACCTCTGCGCCCGCGGTTTGCGGCTCGGCACGCAAGTCGGCCTCGCCGCTTGATTTCAATTCGCTTCGCGGCACACCGCATAACAGCCTCCCATTGCTCCTAAATTACGATGCTCCTGTTGCAGCCGGACTCAGCGCGTGGGCGGCTTCGTCCAGCGATCTTCCGAATTCTGGCCAGGCGCAATACCTTCACGGTTTTTGCGAAGGCTGGCCGAAGACGAGCTCCGAAATCACCGCAGTTGAACCAAACTTCGTGTCGGGCCAGGCTCATCGAATCCCACCCTTGCTCCGAAGCTGAAAACAAAAGCTAGCTTATCCGCAAGGATTGGGCACCCGGGGCAATTGCCATGTTCAAAAGGCTATTCTATGACTGCCGGGGCAGTTTCCGGCGCGCAGTTGTTGGAATGCGTTCACCAGGTCTGATCACATGAGCTGATAAAAGCGATTGCGGAAAATCTTTTGGATTCAGGGTCACAATGAAGTCGGCCCGGCCAGTTTCTGCGCAGGCACAGAAGGGATCGTCTCCGGGATCGGGTGAGATATCTGGAAGAGCAGAGGCTGGCACAAGCTCCGCCTCTTCGCGTAGTAGATTGATGATTTTCCCTATGAGTGGCCGCCGGACACCTAGCCGTGCCAAGACCCGCTTGTACTCAGAGATGATTTCGTTTGTGACCAGCCAGACAAACGTATCCCCTTCGATCCAGTCCCGAAGTAGTTTGGCGCTTGGATTCTTGGGAGCGATCTCCGAAGACTTGAGTCCAGCGATTCCTGCGACCAGGACGGATGTGTCGACAACGCCTCTAGGCCGTTTTCTTTTTTGAGCGGGCAACGACAGTGATCTCCGGCAGCTTCTTACGTCCCGAGCGGCTTTCACGAACGGTTTTCAGAATCTCTTCTTCTGAGATGTCTCCCAGATCAGCGGCGGCCTTCTGCATACTCCGTAAGAAGTCCTTCTTCCATCCCGGTCTCTTTCGGCCCTTGGGAAGGTCCTTGTAAGCCGACGCTAGAGGAATCTGGTCTTCCAACTCCCGTGCCAGGGAGCGAACCGGAATCTTGATTTCCACGGCATCGGTGCCGTTGAGCGGACGCGAGCGCAGGCAGATGTCCCGCAGATCCATCGTTTCCGCTTTGCCCATATTCTGCGAAAATGCCTCCGTGAATCGGGCCAAGAGATCACTCGAACTGCCTAGGGACTCCTTGAGGTAAAACGCCACTTTTGCTTCGAGGAGAACATTCGTATCAAACCAGCACACATTTCTGCGGCGGGCCGGACGAATGACTCCCATTTGCACAAGGTTCTGCAAGTCCTTTGGCGGCACGCCCAGCACAGCGCTGGCTTGTTTGAGCTTGAGGCTAATGGTTTGCATATGAATAACCATCTAAAGTTTAGATGGTTATTTGATGGAAATCAATAGCTAACCACACTAAAAAACTCTACATTCCTTTAACGCCCGTCCGAAAACGAACACCGCCGCGACGCGCCGCTGGCGCGGGAGATCCTTCCCCTTCGGCCAGCTCAGGGTCAGGATTTCGCCTGGCGGCTCGGACGATCACCCCAACGCGGCAAGACCGGCCGCGCTGGGGACCCCGACGGACGCCGCCAACACGGCTCAAGATGTCCTAATTCGTTCTTTATTCGCATCCTAAAATACGCTAAGATAGGCCAGCGCACTGCCCCAGGGCGGTGAGGAAGAAACGTTCTTTGAAAGAAAGAAGCAATTAGCACCTGGCAATTGGCAATTAGCCGCACATCTGGCTATTGGCTAAGTAGTAATGCATCCCTTATTTTTGGAGCGGACAGAAATGCAAAATCATCCCCGAAAAGCCGGGGATGATCTGCGGGGATGACTTGAGCTAAGTCCATATTTTCCGGGGATGACCGGTAGGGGGTAGTGGGATGCGTCTAAGGTTGGTGAGAGAGTAAACTCTGGCGTCGCCAACCTGTGCTGAGATCGGCGGGTTCATCTCCAAGAACCGTCTATTAATGTCGGCGATTGAAAGGTTGGCGATGAAGAAGAGGAGCCATTGCGGACTTTGCCCGGCATCGGAAAAGATTTCAGACTGCATGGATTTCATACTGCCATGACGCGTGCGAGGGGGGAACCGAGGTGTTATCCTTGATTCGATCACTTCACAAAGAGCTTTGAGACCTAATGTCTGATCCCAACAACCCAATTTCTCAACCCGTCGCCGAAGATTCGAAAGCCGATTCGCCAGCCGAGTCGAAAGACGAAACGAAAGAGTCCTTTGAGGCCCTTCTTTCTCAGTTTGAAAAGAGCCAGACCCACAAGACCGCTGGTGGCCAGCGACTGGAAGGCACGGTGGTCGCCGTAACGGCTGACTCCGTTCTGCTGGACATCGGATTCAAGACGGAAGGTATTTTGTCTTTGGCCGATTTCACGGCCGCCGGCGAGACGCCTAAAGTCGGCGACAAGATGACCGTGTCCGTGAAGGGCCGCGATCCGGAAGGCTACTACATGCTTTCGCGGTTCAAGGTCGCGCTGCCCAAGGACTGGTCCAGTCTGGAGCAGGCGTTCGCCGAAAAGACGACCATTATGGGAACGGTGACCGGTCTGATCAAAGGCGGGTTCACCGTGGATATCGGCGTCCGCGCGTTTATGCCGGCTTCGCGCAGCGGCGTGCGGGATGCCGTGGAGATGGAAAAGTTGGTGCAGCAGGAAATCCGTTGCCGCATCATCAAGCTGGATGTTGCCGACGAAGACGTAGTAGTCGACCGCCGCGCGGTATTGGAAGAAGAATCGCGCGCGGGCAAAGAACGCCGCTATTCTGAAGTGAAGGAAGGTGAAGTGGTGCACGGAACCGTGCGCAGCCTGGCGGACTACGGGGCTTTCGTGGACATCGGCGGCGTGGACGGCCTCCTGCACGTAGGCGAAATTTCCTGGAGCCGCGTGAACAAGCCTTCTGACGTGCTCACCGTTGGCCAGGAAATTGAAGCTAAAGTCCTGAAGATGGATACCGACCGCCAGCGCATTTCGCTGAGCATGAAGCAACTGCTTCCTCATCCCTGGGACCAGGCGGGGGACAAGTTTAAGACCGGCGAGCGCGTTCGCGGCACGGTGACGCGCACCATGGATTTTGGCGCGTTCGTGGAGCTGGAGCCCGGCATTGAAGGTCTGATCCACATTTCCGAAATGTCGTGGGTCAAGCGCGTAAAGAAAGCCAGTGACTTGGTAAAACCCGGAGACACCGTGGAAGCCGTGATTCTCGGCGTGAGCATTCCTGAGCGCCGCATTTCATTGGGATTGAAACAGGCGCTGGGCGATCCGTGGGCGGAGGTTCCGCAGAAATTTCCTGTTGGATCAGTGGCGGAAGGTCCGGTGATCAGCCTGACGAAGTTTGGCGCGTTCCTGCAACTGGCGGAAGGCGTGGAAGGCATGATCCACATCAGTGACATCACGGCGGAGAAGCGCCTGAATCATCCGCAGGAAGCGCTGAAGGTTGGCCAGGTAGTGAAAGCGCAAGTCCTGGAACTGGACATGGAAAAACGCCGTCTGCGTCTGGGCATCAAGCAGATGCAGCCGAGCAGTCTGGACGAATACATTGCCGAACACAAATCCGGCGACATGGTGACCGGACGCATGTCCGGCGTGACCAACGGAATTGCGCGCGTGGAACTGGGTGAAGGTGTCTACGCCACATGCAAGATGCCAGTGGAAGCTCCCAAGGTGGAAGAAAAACCGGCGCCGGCGGCGGGCAAAGCGGATTTGTCGTCGCTGTCCTCAATGCTGCAAAACCGCTGGAAGAGTGGTCCGCCGGCAACGAATACGAACAAAGGCGGCGATTCCACCGCAGGCCAGATTCGCAGCTTCAAGATCGCCAAGCTGGATGCGGAAGCAAAAAAGATTGAGTTGGAGTTGGTTTAAGGCTTCGTTTCTTGTCGCTTCGCTCCAAACCGCCGGCGAGGAAGGTTCTTTCGATGCGCTTTCCGCACTCATGGCAAGCGGCTCGGCGCGCAAGTCGGCCTCACCGCTCAGTTATCAACTGTGCCGGCTTGATTGCGCAAGCCGCGGCGCGTCATGGATGAGAACAAGAAGCTGGCAATCGTGGGGAAGCAGGACGCAAGCTTGGCCAGTCCGGCGCGCGAACGCGGCAGCGTTATCTCCACCGGACGATCAACCAGCGCGCGGGCCACAATCGCCCGCACCACCTCATCAATCCGGAGAAGGCGCGATCCAGAAAACACAACGGCGGCCTCAGCCTGTTTTGCGAACGGCGTCACCATGGGAGTGGCCACCGCGTCCGGACAAATGGCCGTCAGCGCGATGCCGAACTTCTTGAGTTCAAAAGCCACGGCCAGCGAGTATCCGCGAACCGCGAATTTTGAAGCCGTGTAGAGCGCCGCGCCCGGGATGGGAGCAATTCCCGCCAGCGACGCGATGTTGATGATGTGGCCGCGGCCGTTTTCGTCCGCCTGATGGCGCATCACGCGAAAAGCCGCCTGCGTGCCAAAGATCACGCCTTTGGTGTTTACGTCCAGAATCAGGTCCACGTCAGAATTCTGGACGGTATCGATATTATTCACGCGCATTACGCCGGCTACGTTCATCACCGTATCGATGCGCGGCCAGAGTTTTAGGGCGGACTGGAGAGTAGAGTCCCACTGCGCGGGATCGCGAACGTCGAGTTGGGCGGCGTGAAAGCGATCGGGCGAAGCCGCGTGTCCGCGAAGGCTTTCTAGCGGGCC
Source organism: Acidobacteriaceae bacterium (assembly GCA_025357215.1). Taxonomy (GTDB): domain Bacteria; phylum Acidobacteriota; class Terriglobia; order Terriglobales; family Acidobacteriaceae; genus Angelobacter. The sequence continues at coordinate 12,186 of JANXPR010000267.1, forward strand.
GGGGTTGAGATCGCAAGCCAGCACGGCGTCACCGCGTTGCAGCAGGGTTCGCGCAAGTTCATAGCCGATCCCGCTGGCGGCGCCGGTAATCAAATGAGTCTGCATTGGTTTCTTGGTCTTACGGCGGACATTCTATAGCTGTTTTGGGAAACTGGCTGTGATCAGGTGATTCTAGGCTTTTCCTTAATCTTGTAAAACACCACGATACAAAATTGAGCTAAAGCGGCAACAATCTCTTCATTTCTCACTAATTTCTTACTTTCCCATTTTGGTACACACCATGGTGCCTTGTCCCAAATTCGTGTGATTCACCGTGAGCTTTTCAAGTACTATTTGTGACCAAACCGCTGTACGTGGGGTTCGACCCTTCCGACCTTCCGGCGGAACGCTTCCTATCCAAAGAGCGAAAAAAATAACTGAACGCCAAGGAGCAAAAGAATGTCCCGAATTACGCGTGGTCAAGCGTTGTTAGTGATTCTCCTCTTATTAGTTTTTGCGACCCTGCCCGTGATGGCGCAGGTTTTACAGCAGCCCAATCAGGATGGCCCTGTCGGAGCTTCTCCCCAGCCCAGAATGCACGGTACACCCTGGCGCAATAACGCGGGCGGACCGATAGGTTTCGCGGCCCCAGCCGGAGCCCACCTCACATACTTTGGTGGCCCGATCATCTCCAACGTTCAGGTTGTGCAGGTACTGTACGGAAGCGGCTCTTACAACGCACAAATTGCCGGTACAGCGTCGCCCACCATGGGCCAGTTCTACGGCGACATCACCGGTAGCGGCAGCGGACTCAACAGTCTGATGCAGCAATACAACACGCCCGTTTCCGGCGGCACCGGCCAAACGTTCGGGTTCGGCTCCTTCGGTGGACTGTTCCAGATCGTCCCCGCGGCCGGTAACAACGGTTCCACCATCACGGACGCGCAGATTCAGTCAGAAATCCTCGCCCAGATCAATGCAGGGCATCTGCCAGCCCCGCTTCTTGATGCTCAGGGCAACCCGAACACGCTTTACATGACGTTCTTCCCTCCGGGAAAGACCATTTCGCAAGGCGGCAGCAATAGCTGCCAGGCTGGCGGTTTCTGCGCTTATCACGGCACCACGTCGACCCTGTTTGCTGGAAAGAATGTTCTGTACGGTGTAATGCCTGACATGCAAGCCGGAAGCGGCTGCTCCACGGGTTGCGGTACATCCTCGGTGTTTGGAAACTACACCTCTGTGACCAGCCACGAATTGGTCGAAGCGATGACCGACGCGTTCGTAGGTATCGCGTCGACCTTTGCTCCTCCTCTGGCTTGGTATGACCAGACCAACGGCGAAATCGGCGACATTTGCAACGGCCAGCAAGCTTCGTACACCGCTAACGGTACCGCGTACACCATCCAGCTGGAATTCTCCAATGCCGCGAACAATTGCGTCACTTTCCCGGCGGCAAACACGCCCAACTTCACGCTGTCCGCTTCACCGGCCAGCTTGAACGTGAGCCAGGGCACCAGCGGCAACAGCACGGTTACGGTTACGCCTTCGGGCGGCTTCACCGGTTCCGTCACGCTTTCGAATTCGGCTCTGCCTGCCGGCGTAACAGCCACGTATGGCACGAACCCGACTACGGGAACCAGCGTTGTGACCTTTACGGCCAGCGCCACCGCGACCACGGGCACCAGCACGATCACCATCACTGGCGTGTCCGGTGCGCTCACCCACACCACCAGCGTCGCGTTGACCATCAGCGCCGTGGCGGCCCCGAACTTCTCGCTGTCTGCTTCACCGGCCAGCTTGACTGTGAAACAAGGCACCAACGGCACTAGCACGATTACCGTTACGCCTTCGGGCGGCTTCACCGGATCGGTAACGCTTTCGAACTCGGCCCTGCCTAGCGGCGTGACCGCGGCGTTCGGAACCAACCCAACCACCGGCACCAGCGTGATGACCTTTACGGCCAGCGCAACGGCGACCATCGGCACCAGCACGATCACGGTCACCGGAGTTTCCGGCGCGCTCAGCCATACCACCACCATCTCGCTGACCATCAGCTCATCCGCGACGGCGCAGCAGTTGATCGTCAACCCGGGATTTGAAAACGCAACCGCTACTCCGTGGACCCTGACGGCCGGCGTGCTCAACACGTCAGCCTCGGAACCGCCTCATGCCGGAGCGAAAGATGCATGGCTTGACGGTTACGGAACCACGCACACCGATTCCGCCAGCCAGACCATCACCATTCCATCCACGGCAACCTCGGCGACTCTGACCTTCTGGTTGCACATTGACACCGCTGAAACCACCACCACGACGGCCTTTGACGTTCTGTCCGTTCAGGTGATCAGCAGCGGCGTCACCACAACCCTGGGCACGTTCTCCAACCTGAACAAGGCGGCCGGTTATACCCAGAGGACGTTCAGCATGAACGCCTTCATTGGTAAGACCGTAACGCTCAAGTTCAACGGCGTGGAAGACTCCAGCCTGCAAACCTCGTTCGTGATCGATGACGTAAACGTCAACGTCAACGTTCAATAACGAGCGGTAGCAGCGATCAAGAAGATCCGGGGCCTTAACGGGCCCCGGATCTTTTTGTGCGGGAGTTTGTCGGAAAATTTTTGTCGGAAAATTTAAAGATGCGAGATGTTTACTCTAACGGCGTCATTTGAATCGGCATGCCGCTGAGGACCTGGTCGCCAGATAGAGGATCGCGCTGATTCTCGTCCAGCAGGGCGTTCAGGTTCGTTCCCGGATGCGAGGCTGCAACTGTGAGCCTTGCGCCCGGCAGGTTGTGTCCCCAGCCATGGGGCAGGCTGACCACTCCGGGCATCATGTCATCACTGACTTCAATCTCCGCCTCGACCGAACCCTTGTTGCTGGTGATGCGGGCCTTGCCGCCGCTGTTCAAGCCCAGACGCTGAGCGTCACTGGGATTCACCAGGGCAGTGCAACTGCCGCTCTTGGCCAGTACCGGCAGATTGTGCATCCAGCTGTTGTTGGAGTGCAGCTGACGCCGTCCAATGATCACCAATTCTGCGGCGGGCTTGTTCATGTCCGCGGCGGCGCGTTTTAGGTCCGCCAGAAGCATGGGCGGAGCCAATTCGATCTTTCCTGAAGGTGTGCGCAGCACTTCCGGTACCCGCGGCGACAGCGGCCCCAGATCAATGCCGCCTTCAGCAGCCATGACTTTGTCCAGGTTGAGCCCGGAACTCTTTAGGCCAAATTGATCGCCGTAGGGACCGGCGCGCAATCCCAGGTCAAGCAGGCGTTCCGGACCGCGCCGCGGGGCAACCGCCTTAAGAACTGCGCCCGCCATGGGACCGGCCATCCGCTGCACGTCTTCCTTGGTGAGCTCATCATCAAGCTGATCAATGTCAACCTTGGCTCCGCGGCCCATCACAATGCCCGTCAGGCGCGCCAAGGTTTCCCATTCGTCCGGTTGACCGGCCGTTCGCGGCAGAACCGGACTGCTGTAACGCGCATGGTTGCGATACGAAAGCTGCGAGAACGCAACGTCATAATGACTGTCTTCCAGGGGTGAAGGTCCGGGCAAAATCACGTCAGCATGGCGCGTGGTTTCGTTCAGGTAAATGTCCAGGCTGATCATGAAATCCAGTTTTTCCAGCGCGGTGGAAAGGCGCGCGCCGTTGGGCGCGGACAGCACCGGGTTGCTGCCCACCGTAATGAGCGCTTTAATCTGGCCTTCGCCGGGAGTTTCCACTTCTTCTGCTATGCAGCCGATGGGAAATTCTCCGAACACTTCCGCCGCGCCTGATACGCGGCTCTTGCGGCGGCCGGTGACCACGCCACGGCCGTGTCCGGGTTTACCCAGAGTGTTTACGGCCAGCGCCGGCGCTTTGGGGAACATGGCCCCGCCAGGTTCGTCAAAATTCCCGGTAAGGATGTTCAGAACGTCCACCAGCCAGCTGCACAGAGTGCCGTATTCCTGTGTGCACGTGCCAACCCGGCCATAGACGGCAGCGTGTTTCGCCGCGGCAAGTTGACGTGCCAGATCGCGAATTGTGCCTGCTGCAATTCCGCAGCGCGCGGCAACGCGCTCAGGAGAAAATTCCTGGACCGCCGCTCTCACTTCGTCCACGCCGGTCACGTATTGGCCCACTCTCCCCAGCTTGATCAATTTTTCTTCAAACAAAGTGTGTGCCATGCCCAGCAGGAAAAAGACGTCGCCGCCAGGACGGATAAACACGTGCTGATCGGCGGCTTTTGCGGTGTCCGTGCGCCGTGGATCAACGACGATCATCTTCCCGCCGCGAGCGCGCAGGGCTTTAGCTTTGTCGCGGAAATTAGGCACCGTCCACAGGCTGCCGTTGGAGACCACGGGATTAGCGCCCAGTACCAGCAGGAAGTCGGTGCGCTCAATGTCCGGCACGGGGATGGACAACCAGTCACCGAACATCAGTCCTGAAGAAAGATGCTTGGGCATCTGGTCGAGCGTGGAAGCGGAGAAAAGGTTCTGCGTGCTCACCGCCCGCGCGAGGCGTGCGGCGTACAGCAACAAGCCGATTTTATGGGCAACGGGATTGCCCAGCACAATTCCGCAGGCATCCTTCCCGTGCGTCTGCAGGATGCGCGGCAGGCGGCGTTCGATTTCCGCGAAAGCTTCTTCCCAGGTGGCTTCAACGAACCTGCCGTCGCGTTTGATCAGCGGTTGGCGCAAGCGGTCAGGATCTTCGTGCAGATCTTTCAGACCAACGGCTTTGGGGCAAACATATCCGCCGCTAAACACGTCCGCGGCGTGCCCACGGACCTTGGTGATTTTGTCGCCGGCCATGGTCAGTTCCAGGCCACAGCACGCTTCGCAAAAAGGACAGATTCTGTGGGCAACGGTTTCTCGGGCTTGTCCGTTCATCTGCGTGGATCCCTTCTCCTCGGGCACACAAACGCAAGCGCCCGAATCCTTCACAAAAACGCGACCGGTTGCGGCCCGGACGCTTCTTCAGCAAGGTTACTGACTTTAGGCGGTCAAGTAAACAGGAGAAACCGTGATAAAGAAGCCGGTTGTCCGGCCTTTTCGCGCTAGCTTTTCCTTTCCGCTTCTTCATTCAAACTTCTTCCGGCTTCGTACAATAGACGCTCATGCTCATTCTTGCCGGGACGATTGGTCTGGCCGCTTGGCTGTATATGTTGCTGGCGCATGGCGGTTTCTGGCGCGTCCGTCGGCTCATGCCGCCGGACGTGAATCTGGATGCAGGCCAGGCCACGGTAGTGGCCGTGGTTCCCGCACGAGATGAGGCAGATGTGGTGGGAAGGTGTGTTGCTTCTTTGTTGCGGCAACGCGGCGTTCAACTAAGAGTGGTCTTGGTTGACGACGGCAGCTCAGACGGCACCGCCGACGTGGCGCGAAAGGCGGCGAAAGCTGCGGGCAAATCGGAACTACTCACCGTACTCGCCGGCAAGCCGCTGGAACCAGGATGGTCGGGGAAACTGTGGGCGGTGCAGCAAGGCGTGGAACACGCGGCGGCTTTGCATCCTGATTTTTACTTGCTCACTGATGCCGACATTGAACATTCGCCGGCGAGCGTGGCTACTCTGGCCGGAATCGCCACGGAAGGACCGTATGACATGGCCTCATTCATGGTCCGGCTTCATTGTCAGTCGTTTGCGGAAAAGGCCCTGATTCCCGCGTTTGTGTTTTTCTTTTTTATGCTTTATCCGCCGGCCTGGATTGCCGACCAGCGTCGCAAGACCGCGGGGGCTGCCGGGGGCAGCATTCTTATTCGGCGTGAAGCCTTGGAGCGTGCGGGAGGGATCGCCGCCATCCGCGCGGAAGTGATTGACGATTGCGCGCTGGCCAGACGAGTGAAACAGTTCGGTGGAAGCGTCTGGCTCGGGTTGGCCACGGAGACAGCCAGCATTCGTCCTTATGGGACGTTCGCCGAAATTGGCAAGATGATTTCGCGCAGTGCCTTTAACCAGTTGCGGCATTCATGGTTGCTCTTGACCGTCTCGGTCGCTGGAATGGCCCTCATTTATGCCGGACCGCCGTTACTGCTGCTCATCCACAAACTGGTTCCCGCCCTGTTGGGCGGAGCGGCCTGGCTCTTGATGGCGATCTGCTATTGGCCGGTCATCCGGTTCTACCGCATCAGTCCGCTTTGGGCGTTGGCACTGCCACTGGTGGCAGTCTTTTATGTGGGGGCTACGGTTCACTCGGCGGTCAAATACGCCATGGGTCGCGGCGGAGAGTGGAAAGGCAGGATTCAGGATCCTTCAAAAAGGTGATCCGGCAAAAAAAGGCGACCCTGCAATAAGGATGACCCTGCAAATGTGGTATTCGACTACTTCAGGCCCAGACGTCGGGACTGGGTAGCCACCGGCTCGGGTTCGTGCAGGAGAATATCGTCGTCGTCTTCTTCTTGCTGGTCGGGACGATGAACCCGTATGCCTACCGCGGCAAAGATACGTTCTTTGGGGACAGCGTCGTAGTCAGAAGAAAGTTGCTTCATGCGGGCAACCGTTTCCGCGGAAGGCCGGGTGGCGGCGGCAGGGTCACGGTTAACCATGGTCCAAATCCAACTGCCCAGTGAAATCAGGTAGGCAAACTGTCCCACGCCAGCGGCCACATTCACCGCGTACGATGTGTTGTAGGTGATGATCATGAAGCGCGTGGTCGCTTGCACCGTTAGGTACAAAACAAACCCAATGGCGATTTCCGCCACGGAAGACTTCCAACTGATCCCCAGTGCCTTGGCTTGAAACAGAAGAACCCAGAGCAGAATAGAGTCTGCCAGGAAAATCGTGCGTTCCACCGCGAGAGGAAGGGCGATCAGGATTTCGGTCTCTTGGTTAGGGATGAAAACCGACAACGCAACAGCAATGGATATGCCGAACACAGCCCAGAATGCCGCCCGCGCCACGATCCGGGCCGGCAACACGTCTACCGGTTCCAGTACCTTAACCAGGATTTCCAGCACGACCAGGCTGAGCAAGACGACTTCAAGGAAGTCGGTGACGGCGTACGCTATTATGTACGTTTTTCTGCCGATCCAGAACGACATCAGGAAGAGCGCCAGGTTCTGGGCGAGCATGTAAAACAGGTACCAGCTAAAGGCTTTCCAGTGGCTCCAGTAGCCTTTTTTGACCACGGCCCAGCACGCCAGGACTTCCAGTGCCAGGCCCGTGAACCATAAGGCGTACACGCCAAAAGCGAATTCCTTCATTGACTCCTACTAGGCCGCTGGGCGGCCATGCGGCACCGGCGGAGGCGGCGGCGGAGCAGCGCCTGCGCTGCCGGGCTTCGGGAACCACAGGGCCCCCACTAATATTGCAAGTGCAAGAGTGATGTTCAGTGTCATAGGCGGAGAACCTTTCTCTCACCGGCCACTAATTAAAGTCTTGTGTGCCGGCGGATATGACGTCCACTCTCAAATTGCCCAATCAGACAATTCCCTGACTGGTTCTTTGGACGTCATTTCATATTATTCGGCGTCGTTTTACCCTAGGCCATATACCCTAAGTACCGTGCCTTGCGTTACTTGGAGAGCGTCCATCTAAGGCCTGTGGAAATTTTGGCGTTTTCTATCTAAGTAGTTATTCTGCAAACAGATAAGAGCAGAGTGTGGGCTCAAAAAAAGTCCGCTTCTAAGGTGAAACACGGGCCTTATTTACCATCTGGATTCCAGTTTTTCGGTATTTCCTTAGTATCTGGGGACAGTTTTGGAGCGTCCGGAGTTCAGTGAATGAGTCTTGTCGCCACTGAGATGGGATCCCGTTGTGGCAAAAGCGCGTGGACTATTTCATCCAGGTCTTGGCCATTTCGGCTTCTTCCACAATGATGGCCAGGGCAATCCGGGTTTCGCGCACCAGCAGGATGCAGCCCAATACCAAACCCAGGAACCCGCCTGCACCGGCAATCACTCCGATGCCCGCCACCAGTTCAAAGGGTAGCCGGTAAGGTGAAGCGGCCAGAGTTGCGCCAAGAATTGAAATCAAGCTGGCGCCGGCAAAAGATCCCACCGCAGCGTAAAAGAAACTCATGGCTTTTACCAGCAAGGCGCCGCGTCTTTCCATGCGGCTGAGATGGCTGGCCCACATTTTCACGGTCGGATCAGAAGTATCCGCTCCGCGGACATCTTTCACCAGAGTTCGCGTGCGGTCCACCACGCGTGCCAGACGGTTACCGGTGCCGAGCGCCAGCACCGACGATGCGTTGGTGAACACCGCGGGCGCGGCGATGAACGTGAGAATAGCAAAGGGATTTTCGCTTAAGGGGACTACCATCATGTAACAGTATGCACCGCCGGCGTGATTTCCGGCAAAAACGTACAGTCGTTTACAACCCAGGTTCTCGGGAACCAGCACGGGTGCCAGTGCTTGCCCGAGTTGTTGTGGACGGCGGCGTGCATGCTGCGGCCGTTCCGCAGATTTTCCAATTTGAATTTTAGTTAGTTGACGTGATTAGACTGTGACTCTTGCCCTTGGACAACTCACGCCGTAAGTGCGTATCCTCATCTTGCATGGATTTTTCACCGATCCGCCTCATCACGTTTGATTGCTACGGCACGCTCATTGACTGGGAGACCGGCATGCTTGCGGCGCTGCGTCCACTGTTCGCGCGCGAAGGCGTGAAGGTTACGGACATGCAGCTTTGGGAACATTACGGCGAGATTGAAGCTGAACTGGAGTCCGGACCGTATCTGGCTTACCGGGAAGTGTTGGCGCAAGCCGCGCAGGAGCTGGGCCGGAGGCTGGGAGCAAAAATCTCAGAGCAAGATGGCCGGAGCTTTGCACAGTCACTGACCAGTTGGGAGCCGTTTGCGGATACGGTGGCGGGCCTGCAAGCCCTGGCACAACGTTTCCGGCTGGGGATTATTTCCAATATTGATGACGACTTATTTGCCGAAACGCGAAAGAAGCTGGGCGTGGAATTTGCGCAGGTAGTAACCGCGCAACAGGCGCAGAGCTACAAACCGTCACTCAAGAATTTCCAGGAAATGATGGTACGTACCGGGCTCAAGAAAAATGAAATCCTGCACGCCGGACAAAGCGTGTATCACGATGTGGTCCCGGCAAATGTGTTGGGCATCCGCAACGTATGGGTAAACCGGCCGTCGGTGCGTCCCGGCGCAGGCGCGGCAAAACCGGCTGTGGCCAAGCCAACGTTCGAAGTCAGCAGTGTGGCGGAGCTGGCAAAATTGTTGTTGAGCTGAAATTGCCTCGCCGTGGAATGCCTTACTGTTACTTGCCGTTTTCCGCCGGCTGAATTTGTACGAACTGCCAGCCGAAGCGTCCTTTGATGCACAGGTTGCCGTGGGTGACACTGTGATCGAGCGGCGAAGTCACCCGAACGATTTTTCCGTCCTGCGCGTGGACTGTAAGATCGCAACCGACTCCGCAATAAGGACAGATGGTGTCAGTCTGCATTTGCTTTGACTCGTCCCACGTGCCAGCCTGGCGCATATCAAACTCGCTCTTGAACATAAGCGCTCCGGTGGGGCACACGCCGATACAGTTACCGCAGTAGACGCACGCCGAATCGGGCAGCGGGACGTCGAATTCGGTGGCGATGTGGGCACTGAAGCCGCGTCCGGCCACAGCGATGGCGAAAGTGTTCTGGGCGTCCACGCCGCAGGCTTCCACGCACTTGTAGCAGAGCACGCACTTGCTGTAGTCGCGCACGTAAAGGTCGTTGTCCACTTTGACCGGCTGTGCGACCGTGGCGCGTGTCTCTCCGAAACGATCCGGCTGCGCGCCGTAACGCTCCATGTATTCCTGCATTTTAGGCGCAGTGGAAAGATCAACCGACGACGCTAGAAATTCCAAAACCAGTTTGCGGCTCAGGCGGACCCGTTCCGAATCGGTCTTGATGGACATGTTGGCTTCCACTTTGCGGGAGCACGCCGGAACCAATGTGCGCGAGCCTTCGAGTTCGACGACGCAAACGCGGCACACGTTCACCGGCGTAAGGCTTTCCAGAAAGCACAGCGTTGGAGTTTCAATTCCCAGTTGGCGCCCCGCGTCCAGGATGGTGGAGCCTTCAGGGACGGAAACGGAGTGGCCGTCAATTTTGATTTCGATGGAGCGGCTTTCCCGCGTGGGCGCCTGCGGCACCGGCCCGCGCGGAAGAGGAATGGTGGGCTGCGGGGCGTTGACTACGCTTTTCATTTCAGGTTGATTGATTTCAATCTGGTTCATGTCAGTTGACGGCTTGCTCATGCGAAAAGACTCCATCGCTGCAAAGCGGATTCCAGCGCGCTGGCGGCTGTTTGACCAAGGCCGCAGATGGAAGCGTCGCGCATGGCTTGCGCCATTTCGCGAATCAGATTTAATTCCTGCGCTGCCGACCCGAGCGGCTTGGCGGCGATGAGACGCTGCAAGGCTTCTTCCTGGCGGGTGACTCCCACGCGGCAGGGGACGCATTGTCCGCAGGTTTCATTGCGGAAGAAACTGGCAATGCGCAGCAGGATACGGCGAAGGTCAACCGAGTCGTCAAAGAGCATGACCACGCCCGAGCCCAGAGTTGCGCCGATGGAGCGCGTGCCTTCAAAGGTGAGCGGCGTGTCCAACTCCTTGGGCGCCATGAAAGCTCCGGCAGCGCCGCCGAGCAGAACGGCTTGCAGTTTGCCGCTGCCCGCAACGCCGCCCGCAAGCTCAATGAGCTGGCGCAGAGTGGAGCCCATGGCAATTTCGTAAACGCCAGGGCGGGCGATGTGTCCGCAGAGGCAGAAGAGTCGCGTGCCGGCGGAATTCTCTGTGCCGAGTTTGGCATACGCCGCTCCGCCTTCGCGGATTATCCCCGGAACGTTCACCAGAGTTTCCACGTTGTTCACGGCTGTAGGCTGGCGGAAGAGTCCGGCTTGCGTGGGGAATGGCGGCTTGTTGCGCGGCTCTCCACGATAGCCTTCAATCGAATTGAAGAGAGCTGTTTCTTCTCCACAAATGTAGGCTCCGGCGCCGCGGCGGATTTCGATGTTGAAGTCGAAGCTTTTGCTCAGAAGGTTCTTGCCGAGGAAGTTGTTATTGTTGGCGATGTCGATGGCGTGCTGCACGCGTTCAGCAGCCAGCGGATATTCTCCGCGCAGATAGATGAAGCCTTTGGTCGCTCCGGTGACGAAGCCCGCGATGGTCATACCTTCCAGCACCGCGAAAGGATCACCTTCCATCAGAATGCGGTCTTTGAAGGTGCCAGGTTCGGACTCGTCGGCATTGCAAATTACATAGTGTGCGCGGCGAAAGTCTTCTTGCAGCAGGTTGCGCTGCAAAAAGAGGGCTTCCCATTTCTTTGCCGTAGGAAACGCGGCGCCACCGCGACCGAGAAGTTTTGAAGCAGAGAGTTCGCGTAGCGTACCTTCAGCGCCAAGTGCGATGGCTTTGCGCAGGCCTTCATAGCCGCCCAGGCGCTGGTAGTCGGCAAGGCTGGCGGCATCGCCATGGCCGATACGTTGCAGCAAGCGAAGAGCAGAGCCGTTTTGTTTTTCAGCTTGCGGGACGCTGAGCTGAATGCTGAGTTCGTCTGGAGCAGCAGGCATCCGGCCGGCAACCGCTTCATTGATCAGCGACGCCACGGAATCGGCGGAAGCCGGAGCAAGCACGCGTTCCTGATGCTTAACGCCCGCAGCGCTGACGAGCGCGGCCGGAGCGCGTTCACACAAACCGAGACATTGGCTTCGCTGCCACGTGGCGCGTCCACCCGCGCAGGGCGAACCTGCAGCGCCGAGTTTCTTTTCCAGGTCAGCGCAAAGTTTGTCGGCGCCGCGGGTGAGGCAGGCAATGTCGTCGCACACGTGAGCTACGACCGCGGGCCGCTCGGTGAGAGAAAACATTCCATAGAAAGAAGCCACGCCGTGGACTTCCGCGGGAGCAATGTCGAGCCGCAGCGAAGCGTAGTTGATGGCCCCGGGACTGATCCAGCCAATGCGGTTGTGTAGGGCGTGCAACACCGGAAGCAGGCGATGCCGCTGACTTCCGGCGTGTCCGTTGGAAGCAGAGCGCGTATCCGCGCCCAGTCGCTGCGCGCCGTGCCAACTGGAATCGGGCGCGCCTAACAGAGAATCAACGGCGGCGCGTTCTTCCGCAGTGGCTTGCGCGTTGGTGAGATGAAGGTCCAAGTTACTCCTCGTTATACTTTTTCAACGCGATACCGTTTCAATGCGAACCTTTTCTATGCGGATGGCCGTGGCCTTGAACTCTGACGTGCCGGACTTGGGATCGACGGCGTCAATGGTCAAGTCATTGGTGGCGATCTGTTCGTGATCGTGCACGGAGAGGAATGCCAGCCCGGGGCGCAACGCGGAATCAAAGTGCACTGGCGCCACGAGCGTGCCGCGACGTGACGTAACGCGAACTTTTTCGCCTTCGGCAAGGTTGTACTGGCGGCCGTCTTCCGGAGAAAGTCCAAGAGCTTCGCGCAAGCGCAAGGGCGAAGCATACTTTCCGGTTTGCACGCCGGTGTTGTAATCATCGAGACGGCGGCCGGTGGTCAGGCGGATGGGGAAATCGCTGTCCAGCTTATCGACGGGCGGCTCAAATTCCACAATCATAAACGGCGCGCGCGGACCAATCAGCGGCTCAGCCCAGAAGCGTCCGTGCAGAAACATTTCTCCGGGATGCGATTCGTCATAACATGGCCACTGGATGCCGCCCATTTCTTCCAGCCTGCGATAACTCATGCCGCCATGCATGGGACTCAAGGGACGAAGTTCATCCCACAAAGCCTCGGGATTCGGCGTGCCCCAGTCGTGGCCCAGGCGGCGGGCAAGTTCAAAGATAACGTCAAGATCGTCGCGAACTCCGGCCGGCGGCGGAACGGTACGGCGCACGCGCTGCACTCGCCGCTCACTTGATGTGACGGTGCCTTCGCTTTCAAACGCACCGGCAGCGGCGGGAAGAACTACGTCCGCGAGTTCGGCAGTCTTGGTATAGAAGATGTCCTGGACGAGAAGAAAATCGAGACTCCGGAGAAGCTTGAGTGCGCGATGGCGATCGGCCTCTGAGTCCGCGGGATTTTCGCCAAGAACGTAAAGCGTCTTGAGATCGCCGCGCTCCATGGCGTCAAACATGCCGCTCAGGTGCCAGCCGCGTTCGGGATGAATCTTTGTGCCGTAGGCTTTTTCGAACTTGGCGCGCAGCTCGTCGTTCTCCACGTGCTGGAAGCCGGGAAGGCGGTCCGGAATGGCCCCCATGTCGCCGCCGCCTTGAACGTTGTTTTGTCCGCGCAGAGGATTCACGCCGCTGCCGTAGCGGCCCACGTGTCCGGTGAGGATGGACAAGTTGATCAGGGCAACAACGTTGTCCACGGCGTTGTGGTGTTCAGTGATGCCCAGGGTCCAGCAGAGTTGTGCTCGCGGAGCACGGGCGAAAGCGTGCGCGGTGCGGCGGATGGCTTCCGCGGGGACACCGGTTTCACGTTCAGCGCGCTCCAGCGTGTACTTTTCCACGTGAGCTTTGTAGGTTTCAAAGTTGCTGGTGGCGTGGCGAATGAATTTTTCGTTGGCCAGTCCGGCGGCAATGATCTCGCGGCCCATGGCGTTGGCCAGGGAAATGTCCGAGCCCACGTCGAGTCCCAGCCAGAGGTTCGCCCACTGGGCGGAACTGGTGCGCCGCGGGTCAATCACGTACAACTCCGCGCCGTTGCGCACGCCCTTTAATAGATGATGAAAGAAAATAGGATGAGTTTCCCGCGCGTTCGATCCCCACAGTAGGATAACGTTGGTGTCTTCAATCTCGCGATAGGAACTTGTTCCGCCGCCCGCTCCGAATACCGCCGCCAGACCGGCGACGCTGGGGGCGTGTCAAGTCCGGTTGCAACTGTCAATGTTGTTGGTCCGCATGATGGTGCGGACAAATTTCTGCGCCGCGTAATTCAGCTCATTGGTCGTCTTCGAGCAACTGAACATGCCGAAGTCATGAGGATCATTCTTCGCGATGGATTTCTTGAATGCTGCGGTCACTCGGTCCATGGCTTCGTCCCATGTGGCGGGGCGGTGCGAACCGTTTTCACGGACCAAGGGCTGTGTAAGGCGGCCTTGAGCTGGAATATACATAAAAGGTCCTGAATATTGGATGCAGGAGCATCCTAGCACCGTTTCCCGGTCGGAGGCTGCGAATGCAGGTGCAAGGGGCGATACCCCTTTGGTTTTCGCACGAGATGCACGGAGACTGCTTTCAGATTGATTGGCGGATTGGGGTTAGAGCTTTTTGTGTTTAAAGGACCGCTTGCCTTGTGCATATTCGGTAACAACTTGTCCGCTACCGCGCAGCCGGTATTTGTAGGTGAGCAGGCCTTCCATTCCTACGGGACCGCGAGCGTGCAGTTTGCTGTTGCTGATGCCGATTTCGGCCCCCAGTCCGTAACGGAAACCGTCAGCAAATCGCGTGGACGCATTTTGAAAAACGCTGGCGGCGTCCACTTCGTCCAGGAACCGCTCGGCGGTGATGTTGTCTTGCGTAAGGATGCATTCGGTGTGGCGCGAGCCATAGTGGTTGATGTGTTCAATGGCTTCATTCAGGTTGCGGACAGCCTTGATGGTAAGTTTGAGGTCGCAATACTCGGTGTGCCAGTCTTCTTCCGTGGCGGGTATCACGTTCAGATCTGCGCAAATCTGCTTGGTGCGCTCACAGCCGCGGACTTCAACTCCGGCAGCCTGCAGGGCCGCGACCAATTCAGGCAGAAAACGCCGAGCGACTTCATCGTGCACCAGAACTTTTTCCACGGAGTTGCAGGCCGCGGGATATTGCGTTTTGGAATCGAGAATTACGGCGATGGCGGCTTTCAGGTCAGCAGCTTTGTCTACGTAGATATGACAAACGCCGCTGCCGTGCCCCATCACTGGAATGCGGCTGTTCTTGAAGACGAAGTTGACGAACTCGCTGGAGCCGCGCGGAACAACCAGATCAATTTCGCGGTCCATTTGCAGGACCTGCATGATCTCCGCGCGTTCTTCCAGAAGACAAACCGATTCGGCGATGGCCGGATCGTGCGCGGCCAGCGCGTCCCGCCAGATCGCGGCCAGAACGCGATTGGTCAGCCGGGCTTCCACTCCGCCTTTCAGCACCAGACCGTTGCCGGTCTTGATGGCCAGCGAGCCGACCTGGGGAACCACGTCCGGACGCGATTCAAAGATCACGGCGATCACGCCCAGCGGGCACGGAACTTTCTGTAGCACAAGGCCGTCATCCAGTTCGGTGGTGGCCTGCACGTGGCCCAAAGGATCGTCGAGCGCGGCAACGTCTCGAACGCGGACGGCCATTTCTTTTACGCCGGCTTCGTCCGTCTTAAGACGCTTGGCCAGAACGGGAGCAACGTTGCCGGCTGCTGCTGCGTCGCAATCCATGCGGTTAGCGCCAAGGATCTCAGCGGAACGGGACTTAATAAGATCGGCTGCGGTAATAAGGATGTGGTTGCGATCATGACCAGACAGCCGGGCCAACGCACGCGCGGCACGGCGGGTCTTCTGTACCCGCGCGGTCACGTCTTTGTCTTTGTCCAGCAAAGCTTTGTCCGGCAAAGTTGAGGCTGGTTGGCCAGCGGCCTGTTCAGGCATGAGTAGTTTCCTTGCCTGAGAATATCAGGAAATTTTCCCGGCGCACCAAAACACCTTTGGCTATTGCTCCGGCCGAAATTGCCACGCTGATGTCATGGCTGCCACATTCGGCAATGCCGCGGCCAATCACCGTGCCCGCGGAATCCACCACGGCGATGACTTGTCCTTTGGAAAACTCGCCTTTGCAGGCGGTTACGCCGGAGAGCAGCAGGCTGGCGTGTCCGTTGACGAGCGCTTTGTGGGCGTTGGCGTTGATGGTGACCTGTCCTCGGATGCTGCTGGCAAAAGCCAGCCAG
>JANXPR010000272.1 GCA_025357215.1 Acidobacteriaceae bacterium
AAAGGCACGGACACGGTGGCGGGCATCCGAATTTTGCAACAGTACTATAAGTCAGAAGAGATGGAAGGCTTCAGCGTTCCGGCCGCAGAACACTCGACCATTACTTCCTGGGGCCGCGAGAACGAGGCGTTGGCCTACAGCAACATGCTCAGCCAGTTTCCGCAAGGGATTGTCGCCGTGGTGAGCGATTCCTACAACGTCTATGAAGCGTGTGAAAAGCTGTGGGGCGATGTGCTGCACGAAAAAGTGCTGGGCCGGCGGGGAACACTGGTGGTCCGTCCGGATTCGGGCAACCCGAGAGAAACGGTGTTGAAGGTCCTGGAAATTCTAGGAGAAAAGTTTGGCTACGAAATCAACGCGAAAAGCTATCGGGTACTGAACCCGAAAGTACGAGTGATCCAGGGCGATGGCGTGAACTATTGGACAATCCAGGACACGCTGAGTGCCATGAATCGTGCCGGTTGGTCCGCCGACAACATTACGTTCGGCATGGGCGGCGCGCTGTTGCAACAACTGAATCGCGACACGCAGAAATTTGCTTTTAAATGCTCTAACGTTACGGTGAACGGCGAAGACCGTGATGTGTTTAAAGATCCGGTGGAAGGCCATGACAAAATGTCAAAGCGCGGACGGCTTGCGCTGCATTTTGTAAATGGAGAATGGTCAACACACAGGTCGGCGACAGGGCAAATGGATCGGGACGACCGGTTGCGGCTTGTGTTTAAGGATGGCCAAGTGTTGCTGACGCAGTCCGTGGGACAAGTCAGGGAGCGCGCGAACAATCATGAGCAGGTAAGCCTGGCGCAGTAGCGCGACTAACTGTCCGTGGATTTAGCTTCGTTCTCCAGGTTGGCAAAAAATTTGCCGCTCATCATGTTGGCGGCGCCCTGGATCATGCGTTGGCCCACGCTGGCCAGCAGTCCACCGACGTTTACATCGCCGGAATACTGGACCTGAGTCAGTCCGCCATCGTCAACGAAGTTCAGTTCGCCAGAACCTTTCACGAATCCCGGTTGACCTTTTCCTTCGACCACGAGTTTGTAGTGATCCGGCCGGCGCAAGTCCTGCATCGATACCGTGGCGGTAAAAACGCCTTTTACCGGACCGACGCCGGCAGAAAGCTTGGCGCTGTATTGGTTGTCACCAATTTTTTCCATCTGCTCGCAGCCCGGGATGCACTTCTGCAAGATGGCGGGATCAGTGAGCAAGTCAAACACGCGTTCCCGTGTGGCGTTGATTTTTTCAGTGCCTTCGATCTTCAAACAAAACCTCTTTACCACAAAGGACACGAAGGAACACAAAGGGAAAGCCGTCCTGCTGCACCAGATATTTCTCCCACATCCGCTTAGGCTCGGTTGCGATTTCCTTCGTGAGTCCTTCGTGTCCTTTGTGGTTGTCGTCCTACTTTGCGCGTCCGGCGGCTGTTTCCAGTGCGCGGCGCGTGTAGATTTCCGCCAAGTGCTTGCGGTATTCGCCCGTCGCGTACAGTTCGCTGATGGCATCAGAGATTCCATCCGACGCGTGCGAGGCCGCAGCGGCGAGAGATTTGGCGTCCAAGGCAGAGCCTTTCAGCGCGGCTTCAACACTTTTTGCGCGATACGGTTTGGATGAAACGCCGGTGACGCCGATGCCGCTGGCAGAACATTTGCCGCCGTCCACGGTAAGCGTGACGGCGATTCCGACTACGGCGAAGCCAGACGCAGGGTGCCGGACTTTCATGTAAGCCTGTCCGGTTTTGCCCTTGGGCGCAGCGAAACGGACTTCTTTTACGAGATCTCCAGGTTGCAGCGAGGTGGTGAGCATGTCGACGAAGAAATCGTCGGCTTTGATGGCGCGTTCGCCTTTCGGTCCGATGACGACGATTTCCGCGCCAACCGCGATCACGGCCGCAGGCCAGTCAGCGGCGGGATCGGCGTGGGCAACGCTGCCGCCAATCGTGCCTTTGTTGCGGACCTGCATGTCACCCAGTTGCGTAGCCGTTTCCGGCAGCAGCGGACACGATTTTTGCAAGAGCGCGGAGGTTTCAATCTGGAAGTGGGTGGTCATGGCGCCGATGTGAATCTGACCGCCTTCCTCCTTAATATAGGAAAGCTCTTTGATCTTGCCGATGTCGATCAGAACCTTGGGCTGCATCAGGCGCAGCTTCATGGCGGGCAGCAGGCTGTGTCCGCCGGCAAGAATCTTGGCGTCGTCTTTATGCTTGGCCAGGAGAGAGAGCGCTTCGTCCAGACTCTTTACGGTGATGTAATCGAAATTTGCCGGAATCATGATCTTCTCCTGTTATGCCGCGCCAGCTTTGTTTTTCTTCAGGATGTTCCAGACGTGCTCAGGTTTAATGGGCATGTCCAAGTGTCGAACGCCGAGATGCGCAAGCGCGTCCACCACGGCGGCCACGATGGCCGGAGTTGCGCCGATGCTGCCGGCTTCACCCACGCCTTTTACGCCCATCGGGTTCACCGGTGACGGAGTTTCGGTGCGGTCTAGTTCCATCCAGGGAACCTGCGCCGCTTTGGGGACAGCGTAGTCCATGAGCGAGCCGCTGATGAGCTGGCCTTGTTCGTCATAAACAACTTCTTCAAACAGCGCCTGGCCGAGTGACTGCACAATGCCGCCGTGGATTTGTCCGTGGACCAGAAGAGGATTAATGACTTTGCCGCAATCATCCACCGCAATGTAGCGCTGGATTTGGATCTCGCCGGTCTCGGGGTCGATTTCGACAACGCAAATATGCGTGCCGAAAGGGAAGGTGAAGTTCTTGGGTTCAAAGAACGTGGTGGCGGAAAGTCCGGGTTCCATGTCCGCCGGAAGGTTCTTTGCGAGGTGAGCGTTGAGCGCGACTTCCTGGATCGTTACGCTCTTGCCGCCGCTCGTGAACTTGCCGTCGTCGAAGGTTACGGTCTTGGCATCCACCCCGAGCATGTGTGCGGCCATGCCGGTGGCTTTGGCTTTGAGTTTTTGCAACGCCAGGTAGACGGCGGTGCCGCCGACGGCGGTTGCGCGGCTGCCGAAGGTTCCGATGCCGTATTGCACGACTGCGGTGTCGCCGTGGATCACCGTGCAGTCATTCACGGTAACGCCGAGCTCGTCGGCCGCAATCTGCGAGAAGGAGGTTTCCTGTCCCTGGCCGTGCGGTGACGCTCCGGTAAGGATGGTGACTTTGCACGTGGGCTCAATGCGCACGGTGGCAGATTCCCATCCGCCGGCGGGCAGCGCGGGCGAAGGACCCATGGCGCAAATTTCCACGTAAGTGGAAACGCCAACGCCGATCAAGCGGCCTGCGGCGCGCGCTTTCTTCTGCTCTACGCGCAGATTGGTGTAATCGGCCATCTTCAGGGCTTTATCCAGGGCGCCTTGGTAGTTGCCGCTGTCATAGAAAAGTCCGGTGGCAACTTTGAAAGGATTCTCCGCGCCAAAAGGCTCAGGGAAATTCTTGCGGCGGACTTCCACCACGTCCATGCCGAGTTCGGCGGCAACCAGGTCCATGGCGCGCTCGATGACGTAGGTTGCTTCCGGACGTCCCGCGCCGCGGTAGGCGTCCGTGGACATCTTGTTGGTGAAGCACGCGGTCACGTTCATCTGGATGGCAGGGATTTTGTAGCAGCCGGAAAGCATCAGACCGGTGAGCGTGGGGATGGCCGGCGTGAGCAACTGGAAGTACGAACCCATATCGGCAAACACGTTGTAACGGAAACCGGTGATGGTGCCGTCTTTCTTGCAGCCGATTTCAATGTAGCCAACCTGGCCGCGTCCGTGGATGGTGCCTTGCATGTTTTCGCGGCGGCCTTCAATCCACTTTACCGGACGGCCGAGTTGCATGGATGCGTAGGCCATGATGGCTTCTTCGGCGTAAACGTTCAGCTTGGAACCGAATCCGCCGCCCACTTCCGGCGCGATCAGGCGCAGCTTGTTTTCCGGAAAGCCGAGCATCAGCGAAATCTGCGTGCGCGCCAGATGAGGAATTTGCGTGGAAGTCCACAGTGTGAGTTCCTGCTCGCCGGGATAGTAGCGCGCGAGTACGCCACGGCCTTCCATGGCGATGGGCGCCAGGCGCTTGTGGTAAATCTTCTGCCTCACGATCTTGTCGGCGGCTTTCAGCGCGGCTTCAATGTCGCCTTCGCCGGCCGTGAGTTTGTAGGCAATGTTGCTGCCGATCTTTTCGTGGATCACGGGGCTCTTGGGGTCGGCGGCCTTCTCTTCGTCCAGGACTACAGGCAGTTCTTCGTAGTCTACTTCAATCTTGTCGGCGGCGTCGCGGGCGACGTATTTATTTTCCGCAAAGACCACGGCGATGGGATGTCCAACCCAATAGACTTTGTCGGTGGCCATTACGCGGTGGTCCGGCTGCTTCATGTCCGGGATGGCCGCGCCACAGGGAACCGGGCCAATCTTCTGAGAAATATCTTTGCCGGTGTACACCGCCACCACGCCGGGAGTTTTCTGCGCGGCAGCCACGTCAACTTTCTTGATGCGCGCGTGTGCGTAGATGGAGCGCACGAAAACGGCGTGCAGCGTGTCCGGCAGCTTGATGTCGTCCACGTAGTGGGCCAGTCCCTGGATGAGCCGGGGATCTTCCGTACGCTTGATGCCTTTGCCTACAACTTTTTCCGCCATAAGTCTTCACCTCTTCATTTGCGGTGTTAGCGATTCGCAGGTGCTGGTTGGGACTTCATCTTTTTGGCAGCGCATTGCACTGCCTGGACAATGTGCTGGTATCCGGTGCAGCGGCAGAGGTTGCCCTCAATGCCGTGGCGGATTTCTTCTTCGCTGGGGTCAGGATTGCGCTGCAGGATCTGCGCCGTGGCCATGATCATGCCGGGTGTGCAGTATCCGCATTGGAGTCCGTGGTGCTCCCAGAACGCCTGCTGGACGGGATGCAGAGTTCCGCCGGCAGCCAGACCTTCAATGGTGGTGACGGTGGAGCCGTCCGCTTGCGCGGCCAGCACGGTGCAGGACTTCACGGCCTGGCCATCCACCATCACGGTGCATGCGCCGCAAAGTGATGTTTCGCAGCCGACGTGAGTTCCAGTAAGACCCAGAACATCGCGCAAATAATGGACCAGGAGCAACCGAGGTTCAATTTCACTCTGGTGCGTGGTTCCGTTCACAGTGACACTGATCTTTTTCATGCCGAACACCTCTTGTGCCTGGATGCGCTTTGGAGCTTCCAGAACGCGGAGGACATACTACATGGTCAGGTACAGTCCCCGCCACCCAGCCCCTCGCAAAAACTTATCCCTTGGCGGATTGTGTGGCACAAGCACTCCTGCCTGTGCGGTTAGGGTTAAGATTCATCCCAACGCTAATCGTGTAGCGCAGGCCCGGGGTCCCCGACGCGCGCCTCGCGTGGCGGGGTGGAGGTGCCCTCGGCTGCGGTTTTTGCCGTTTCGTTTTCTATTTCCCGATTTTGGCAATTCCGGCGATTTTGGCAATCTCCTCGCGCCCCTCCCCCTTCATCCCAAGGTTTAAAGGACTTGCACAACGCATCCCAGTTTGGCGCGGGTTTGGGTGGTTTTGCCTCTCCGGCTTCTTTCCGATCAGTGTCATCAATGTTAATCAGTGGTAAGTTTGCCTTTTCCGATCACGGCGATCACGCGCGATTCCGGCGATCACGGCGATTGGACTGCTTCGCGGGCCTGCCCCTCCCTCTGTATCCCAAGATCTAAAGGACTTACGCAATTCGTCCCAAACGAAACCCCTCATCGGAAAACACTCTTTCCACCCCTGTCATGTATGAGCGACTCCTCGTCCCGGCCAGGCCGGGACGAGGAGGAGTCGAAACATCCCGAGGGCGATTCAGATACCTCATGCCGCTTCAGGGAGTTCTCGCCTG
>JANXPR010000274.1 GCA_025357215.1 Acidobacteriaceae bacterium
GGCCGGCTTCGGCTACCTGGTGTTGCGTTACTTTGTGGTTGTGGCGGGCAACATGTATCGCGTGCTGCAACTCCGCCTTCCGGTAAGCGACTGGTCGTTCGACAACAAAATTCTGGTCCGCATCACCACGAGCTTTCTGGGAATGTTCGTCTGCCTGGAAGCCGCGTACCTTTCTCTGTGCTACTTCCTGTTCCTGGCGATGAAAAGGGTTTAGGCTGAAGAGCTAACTAGAAGGACACGAAGTTTGCTCTCAGCTCTTGCAACGCAACCCGTCGACTCATTTGTGTTTCAATCCTTGCCCTTCTCCGCGCCACCGTGTCTCCGTGTTCCGTGTCTCCGTGGCGAGCTTTTCGCGTCTGCACTGAAAACTACTTAACACCGCTCCGCTTCAAGAATCTTTACATTCGCAGCACGCGTTTTCCGCGTCATAAAAAACCCACAATCAAGTCATAAGCAACTCAGAGCGTTCAATTCAGCGAGTCATCTGATTGTCTGGATGCCGTTGCTCTCTGGCGCTGAAGAGCAGACATCATGGTTCGAATCCAACATCAGCGCTGCAGTCGGGCCCCGGGTTTTTCAAGTCTGTTTCATGCGTTTTTGTTTTAACAAGTCTTTTATTTATCCGATCTCAACAAAACGAAACTATCAAGGAGTGTAAGTACAAGATGAGAAAGTTGATTGTTCTTTTGGTCGTCGCGTCTTTTCTGGGCACCATCGCCAGCGCGGCCGGCCGCGATAATGACGATGCCGCAACGCTTTTCAATTTCCACCACATGACCACCGTGACTGCGCCCTTCACCGGCACTGCTAATCCTATCCGCAATCTGGCGGGTGGCGGAACGCCGTGGCAGATCGCTTCGGCCAAGGCAGAGCTGAAATCGAACGGCCAGTTTGAAGTAAGCGTTCGCGGGCTGACCTTAGTTAGTACCGGAGCGAATCCGGTCGCGAACTTCGCTGTGGTTCTGAGTTGCCAGAGCAAAGACGCGGCTGGCGCCCCGACCGTGGTGAATCAGGTTGTCGGCATTGTGCCTGCAACCACAACCGGTAACGCCGACTTTGCCGGCAACGTGGCGCTTACGTCACCTTGCCTGGCGCCAATCGTGTTTGTGGGTACTTCGCCCACAGCCACTGCCTCCGTCCGCTGGCTCGCAATCAGTGGATTCTAGGCGTCCACCTTTGTGCTGCTCGCGTCAGAACCTGGGCGCGAGCAGCGTGAAGGAAATCAGCTTTCTTGCTACCCCTCTCCATCCCAAGATCTAAAATTGCCGATTTGGCGGCGTCCGAGCCGCCAGGCGAAATCCTGAGCGGCTTTGAGGCTTGCCGAAGAGAAGTCGAAGGAGCTTGCCCCCTGCCCTCCCGCTCCATCCCAAGATCTAAAGGGTTTACGCGACGCATCCCAATTTGGCGTGGGTTTAAGAAGATTTTGCCGTTCCGAATCACCAGATGATCGGTCCCTGGATTTTCCGCCCCACCCCGTCATTTTTCGTCATTCGCTGCAAACAAACGAGTTCTCGCACACCGACCCTTGGGACTCCCGTGCGTGGCCCCTGGGTCACCCTTGGGTCACCCAATCCCAGTCCCAATCGGGCTGAGAGGGTCGCGGTCTTGACTTCGATTTGGCTAACTGCCAATTGCTAGTTGCCAATTGCTGGTTTTCAAAGAACTTCGCTACCGCAACCCATTGCTCAGAATGGATTTGCCCAAATCAACCCAGTATATCGCTTTTTATTCGTCTTGTCGATTTAAGACTATGCCCGCGACCCGTATTTCGCCGCGAATGTCAGGTTCCGTCGACCTGCAACTCGGCCGCCCTCAAGAAAGACATTTTCCGGTTTTTCGCCTGTAACGTTGTCCCCATCAACGACACCATAACTAGACGCGCAGCAGGCTCATGCCGCCTGTGTAGTTGAACCCAAATCTGGTTGTCCCGTAAAGGAGACACACATGGCTTTAATTCGAGGTATCGGTGGAATAGTCACCATCACGCACGAATTTCCCCACTTCTGGAATTACTTCATCGGCGATGGCCTCGATGTAGGTGTCGCAACGGCAGCTCCCGGCTTCGTCGAACTTTCAGCGGGTGCCAAACTGGTGGCCAGCGACCAGGCTGTATCGGTCACTCGCCGCGAAGAAGCCAGCGAAAAGGTTCAGTATCTCGTGACCGTCACCAACCCCGGCAGCGCTCCGGTTGCCTACACGTTGAATGTGGGGTACTTCGGATGAAACAACGTGTGATTGTGATCAGCCAACGCGGCTTCCTCGTCGGCACGCAAGTCCTTGACGAAGCCCTGGACCAACAGCAGACAACTTCAGGCGTCCGGGTGCAAGCACACTTGATCGCTGGACCCAAACAGAAGCTGCATGAAATAGAAATCGCGGTCCCGGAAAATCATTACCGGCGCGAGAACGTCGCCGCATGGCACAAAGAGGTCAAGAAGCGCCTGAAATTGAAATAGCAGCAAGTGATAGGGTAGGACTTCAATACTCAACTTTCATCACCCGGGCAAGCGTCAGCGAGCCCCGGTGCGGAGTCGTGCCGTAAAGAGCTTGGAAAAACAATTCCTCGCTGCCGCAGGCTCCAAGCAGAGAAGCGCAGCTGGTGAGCAACAAACGCAAAAAGAACCCTCGATGCGCCAATCCTGCTTTGGTTGAGAAGATCCTCGACAGTGAAATTTCCTGGTATGACAAGAACCAAGACGGTCGCAAGTGGTATTCGGAGCAGGAACTGGAGGTTTTTCTCACAACGAAACGTCCGTAGCGGTGGAGCAAAGCCTTATTCCTTCACTCTCTTAGAAAGGAATATCGTCATCGTCGATATCGACAAAGTTGGCACTGGATGAATTGTTTGGAGCAATTTGGGCGTCTCGGTTTTCTGTCCTACCTAACTTCTTACAAATAAGATCGGCCAACTGGTCCGGACTTTTTGTACGCAGGTCCACATACTTTATCGTTTTGTGTAGTCCCGGAATCTCCGTGTCGTCAAACCGTGCCGGGAGAACATATTCGTGCTTAGCTTCTATTGCCTTTTCGAATGCGCTCCGCCTCTCGTGTGTTGGCCAAACTTTCTCAGCATAATACTTCGAGATGAACATCACGCAGTAACGGGCCGAGCCACTGTAGACCTTGTGAAGGTGTTCGTGAAGGTCTTTGCCCCACAGTGCGGCTTCTTCGTATTCGTCGTAAAAGAGCGCAACTTCTCGAGTCCTAAGAAACTCGGCTACTTTTTCTACGTAATTACGATCTTCCCCTGCGAAAGACAGTACGATTTCGTATGCCGTCGCTAGTTCACGGCCACCCGTAGTGTCCACAACCTTGTAAATTGACCGGCCAGAAATCTGGCCGGTTTTGCGCATTTCGAAGCCATCTTGCTTCAAATACTGACTGAAAACGGTCGCAAGCTTTTCGATTCGCTGCGGCTCCCGTACAACTGCTGGTTCAGTACACG
>JANXPR010000310.1 GCA_025357215.1 Acidobacteriaceae bacterium
GGTCTGGTTCTTAACGTCGTGTGCCAGATGGCTCAGCGTGTAGCGCTGCGCCTGGCGGCGATCGTCAGTGATTTCTTCGTCGCGACCAGTGAAAGAAACCGGCTGGAAGCTCAGGAAGCTGATGGTTCGGGGATTGTCCAGCGCGAACTGGATGATGCGTCCCACCTGCTCGTTGTTAATGCCGTTGATGATGGTGGTAACCGGGACGATGTCCACGCCGTTTTCATGCAGGTTGTGGATGGCGCGCAGCTTCACGTCAAACAAGTTGCCGACCTGGCGGTGCGAGTTGGCGGCGTTGCCGATACCGTCAAATTGCAGGTAAGCGTAACGCAGACCGGCTTCGGCGGCCTGGCGGCAGAACTCAGGCGACTTGGCAAATTCAATACCGTTGGTCGCGGCCTGCACGGAGTTGTATCCAACCTGGCGGGCATAACGCACCGCGTCCAGGAAGTACGGGGAGAGCGTGGGCTCGCCGCCGGAGAACTGTACGGACATCTGACGCCGCGGCTTGATGGAGATGGCGTTATCCAGCATGGTCTTGATTTCGTCCCACGTCAGCTCATGCACAAAGCCGACCTGGTTCGCATCCATGAAGCAGGGATCGCACATCATGTTGCAGCGGTTGGTCAGATCGATGGTCAACACCGATCCGCGACCGTGCTTTACCGTGCTGGTGCCGTGATGGTGCAGCTTTTCGTCGTTGTGCGCGCGGATGTCGCGGCCCGGGAAAACTTCTTCCAGGTGCTTGAAGAAGTCCACGTCAATCGCCATCACGTCTTCAAAGTGACCGTGAATTGGGCAATCCTTCACCATTAGAATTTCGCCGTTGCGCTCGATGATGGTGGCCTTGATTTCGCCGGCCTTTTCATTGAGCAGGATCTCGTGAGGCAATTTGCCGTCAACAATCTGCTGGCGGATTTCCGGTACGCACTTGGGGCAGAGCGAGTCCGTGGAGCGCGGCCATCCCAGTGGCGGCTTGGTCTTTTCCCAGGACTTCAACATCGGCTTGTCTGACCAGTTCGGCGTAAACGCCGGAGCGGGCTTGATGCGATTGACGCGTTCAAAAACAGCCCACACGCCCTTGGCGGCGACGGTCAAAACTTTTTCGGCGTACTTGACGGGTTTATGCATGGTGGTAAGTTTCTCCATTCGCGCTTCAGCAGCGCGTTTGTCCTTCTATCAAGTGGAAACAGAACGAGATATTAAATCCACGTTATCTTATTGGCTAGCCCACCCATTAATAGAAGGATTCTCTTGAACGGCTGGAAATAGCGGCCCAGCGGTGCTATGGCGCATTGAACGGGAAGGCTTGGGCACATCTAAGTCGTTGGATTTAAAGACCAAAGAGGCTGCTCGCTAGCGCTCAGCGGTCGCAGATGGACAGCGGCCTCATTAAAGTCATTTTTGAGCAAAAACGATCCATCCGCGCAGTTCCCGATCAGGGACATGTGACGTCCAGTTCTGGCTGGAACTCCTTTACAAACGCTGTCTTACGTACTACCGTTAGTAGCAATAATATTCGATCACTTCCGCCTGCTTCACCCTTCCGGAACAAAAATTCAGACAAACTTGGCGTCCGCCAAGGGAAGAGGGAATGTAAATGAAGGGTTCCCCGTTCGTCGTAAGACTTTCCTGCCTGTTGTTGTTACTTTCAATCTCTCTCACTACTTTTGCCCAACGCCGCGCCGAGTGGTCCAAGGGCGACCACGCTGAAACCATCCCCTTGCGGGACATGAACACGCTGACGCCTGAGGAAGAAGGCCACCGCGACAAACCGATTCGCATGTTGAACCGCGGCGCCGCCAAGGCCACCGGCCCGGACACTGCGCTGCAAACGATCACTACCGCCGCTCCGGTTGTAGGCAATATCAACAGCTTTCCCGGCATTGGCGCCGGAGACCTGGGCTTTACCCCAAACGCCGCCCCGCCGGACACCAACGGCGCCGTGGGCGACACGCAATATGTCCAGTGGGTCAATGAATCTTTTGCGGTGTTCAATAAGACCACCGGAGCGGTCGTTGCCGGACCCACCGCTGGTAACACCTTGTTCCAGGCGCTGGGCCTAACGCATCCTTGCGCCGTCCACAATGATGGCGATCCCATAGCGCAGTTCGACAAAGCGGCCCACCGCTGGGTGCTGACCCAGTTTTCGGTGACCAGCGGCTCTACGCAAGGCTTTTGGCAATGCGTTGCCGTCTCCAAGACCGCTGACGCCACCGGGGCTTATAACGTTTACGCCTTCAATTACGGCACAGTCCAGTTCAATGACTATCCCAAGCTGGGTGTGTGGAACAACGCCTACCTGATCACGTACAACATCTTCAATAATGGCGCCGCTTTTGCGGGTCCGAAACTTTGCGCCCTGGACCGCACGTCCATGTTGGCCGGCGCCGCAGCCACGCAGATCTGCTTTCAGCTGAGCACGGCCAATGGTGGTACCCTGCCGGCGGACATCGACGGCAACACGCCGCCTCCGGCAAATTCTCCAGCGTACTTCCTGGAGTTTGGCACGAACCTGTTGACCATGTTCCAGATGAGCAACATCAACTTCACCGCCGGAACCGCCACGCTGAGCGCGGGAATCAACATTCCGGTTGCGGCTTTCACCGGCGCTTGCGGCGGCGGCGGCACTTGTATTCAACAACTCGGCACCAATCAGCAATTGGATTCGTTGGCTGACCGCATGATGTACCGTCTGGCCTATCGCAACTTTGGCGATCATGAAGCCATCGTTGCCAGCCATTCCATCACCAACGGAACCAGCGCGGCCGTCCGCTGGTATGAAATCCGGACTCCGGCCACACCTACTCTCTTCCAGCAAGGCACGTTCGCGCCGGATGCCACGTTCCGCTGGATGAGCAGCGCCGCCATGGACAGCGCGGGGAATATTGCCGTCGGTTATAGCGCGTCCAGCAGCACCATCAACCCCGGCATTCGCTTCACGGCGCGTGCTCCGGGAGATCCGCTGGGCACCATGGGCGCCGAGCAAACCATCCTGAACGGCACTGGTTCACAGACCACTGGCCTGAGCCGATGGGGCGATTACAGCAGCATCAGCGTTGACCCCATCGACGATTGCACCATGTGGTACACCACGGAATATGAAAAGGTAAACGGTACGTTCAACTGGAGCACGCGCATTGCGAATTTCAAATTCGCTGGTTGCGGAACTCCAGACTTCTCGTTGACCTCAGCTCCGGCATCGGTGTCAGTAACCCAGGGTTCAACCGCAAACTACACGGAAACCGTGACTCCTCTGAACGGATTCACTGGGACCGTGGCGCTAACCATTGCGGGCTTGCCCACGGCTGCAACAGCCACGTTTACTCCGGCTTCGCTTACGTCGGGCGCTTCGGCGTTGGCGGTAACCACTGACCCCACCACTCCGGCCGGCACATACACGCTGACCATTACCGGAACCAGCGGCACACTCACCCATACCGCCACGGCGACTCTGATTGTCACCGCGCCGATTGTGGGCGACTTTGCGGTCTCCGCAACGCCGGCTTCACAAACCGTGGCGGCTGGGTCCGCGACGTCCTACACTGCCAGCGTTACACCGAGCGGCGGCTTCACTGGGACCGTAGCTTTCAGCGCCAGCGGTCTTCCGACCGGCGCGACGGCTGCGTTCAATCCCACATCGGTGGCGGGAACCGGCAGCTCAACCATGAGCGTGACCACCAGCACCACAACCCCGGCGGGCACTTACACGATTACCATCACCGGGACCTCGGGCACGCTGGTGCACTCCACCACTGTCACGCTAGTTGTGACGGCTCCGGCTAACTTCACCATATCGGCGACCCCGGCCACTTTGACCGTGACCCGCGGCACCAATGGCAGCTACACGGTGACCGTTGGCGCGCAGAACGGATTTACCGGCACGGTAACGCTCAGCGTATCCGGAGTTCCCCGGAACACCACGGCGACGTTTAACCCAACATCGGTTGCTGGCTCAGGCACTTCTACCCTGACCATCAATTCTTCGCGGCGAGGCACTTCAACGCTCACCATCACCGGCACCAGCGGCGCCTTGACTCACTCTGTCAATGTCACGCTGGTCGTTAACTAGCACGCAGACGCAACACCGATCGAGAAGGCCGCTCCATGTGGGCGGCCTTTTCATTTCCGCTCGTCGGTTCCGGAGCGCGAATCCTCGGTGCTAAAATCAGAATTTCACTGGAGCTTGCATTGGAACCTGTCCGCACCGGCCTGCGCAACATCATGACTGAGCTTCTGCGGGCGCGTCCCGCGGAAGAGGCCGTGATTCTTGTCTGGCCGCTGGTGTGCGGGAAAGAAGTCGCTGCACGCACACAGGCTGTGGCCTTCGCGGACGGCGTTCTAACCGTGGAAGTCCCCGACCAGCCCTGGCGCGGGCAGTTGGCAGGTTTTTCGTCACGCTACATCAGTGGATACGAAGGGCTGCTGGGCCCGTTGGTAAAAGAAGTCAAGTTTCAAATCAAGCAGTCAGCACTCAGCAATCAGCTCTCAGCCAAATAGGAGCAGGCTTAGTTTCCTTGATTACGGGCGAGGCCGACTAGCGCGCCGAGCCCGGCGCTAGCGGCGCGGAAGAATCGGTACCATGTAACGGGGATGCTGGGCGGTTTGGAGCGCAGCGACAGAAAAAATGCGAATCACCGACAAAGACGTTGCTTACGTTGCCGATCTGGCCAACCTGGAACTTACCGACCAGGAACGCCAACGTATGGTCAAGGACTTGGATTCCATCCTGACTTACATTGACCGACTGAACCAGCTGGACACAGCCAACGTTCCGCCCATGGCCCAGGTCTGCGGAACCGACGGCAGGAGTGACGTTACTCCATTTCGCGAAGATACTCCGCGACCGTCTTTGCCTCACGAGGAAGCGCTCAAGAACGCACCGGCGGCGAGTGCAGATTTCTTCAGGGTGCCGAAAGTGATTGAGAAGTAGCAATTGGCAATTAGCAATTGGCAATTAGCCAAGTTGGTCTTTCTCTGAAATCTCGAAGCGTAGCGAGAGATCCCTTTAGCCATAAGCAATTTTCCAAAGATGTCGTAAGACAAATTAGAGTTGATAAGGAGATAGGGATCCCTCGCTAAGCTCGGGATTTTAGAAAGAACGCTACTCATGGACGTGACGACCCTCACCATCGCCTCCACCCGCTCCGCCATCGCGGAGAAGAAGACCACTGCCGTCCAACTGGTTGAAAGCTCCTATAAGAAAATTAAGGCCGAGAATCCCGAAATCAATGCATGGCTGACCCTTTGCGAAGACCGCGCCATGGCCCAGGCCCAGCGCATGGACCAGCTCGCAGCAAAAGGCGATCCGCTGCCGCCACTGGCCGGCGTCCCCATGGGAATTAAAGATGTAATGGTTACCCGCGGCGTGCGCACTACCGCCGGCTCAAAGATTCTGGAAAGCTTCATTCCACCTTACGATTGCACGGCCGTTGCGCGCCTTGAATCCGCGGGCGCCGTGATCCTGGGCAAAATGAATTGCGATGAATTTGCCATGGGCTCGTCGAACGAAAATTCCGCTTATGGCCCGGTGCGCAATCCGCGGGACAAATCGCGCGTCCCGGGCGGATCGAGTGGTGGTTCCGCAGCAGCAGTGGCGGCGGGCATGGCCGTCGCGACACTTGGTTCGGACACCGGAGGCTCCATCCGCCAACCGGCGTCGTTTTGCGGCGTAGTCGGCTTGATGCCCACGTACGGCCGCATTTCGCGTTACGGGCTGATTGCCTTCGCTTCTTCGCTCGATCACATCGGCCCGCTGACTCGCTCCGTTCAAGACGCCGCAATTTTGCTGCGCGTGATGGCCGGGCACGATCCCATGGACTCGACTTCCGCCAAAGCCCCAGTGCCGGACTACGAACAGGAAATGGCCAAGCCGGTGAAAGGTTTGCGGCTGGGGGTTCCAAAAGAATATTTCGGTGAAGGACTAGAACCGGAAGTTCGCGCCGCCGTTGAAGCGTCCATCGCAAAATTACAGGGCGTAGGCGCGGAGATCGTCCCCGTTTCGCTTCCCCATACCGAATACGCCGTCCCAACGTATTACGTGATCGCCACGGCGGAGGCTTCCGCCAATCTTGCCCGGTATGACGGAGTGCGTTACGGATACCGCTCGCAGAATTCGCGCACGCTGGCTGACATGTATCGCAACTCCCGTGACGAGGCCTTCGGTGCGGAAGTAAAACGCCGCATCATGCTCGGCACGTACGCGTTGAGTTCCGGCTATTACGACGCCTATTATTTGAAAGCTCAGCGCGTCCGTACGCTGCTGGCGCGCGATTTCAACGAAGCCTTCCAGAAAGTTGGCGCCATCGTCACGCCCACGGCGCCGACGGCGGCATTCAAGATCGGCGAAAAGGCCGACGACCCGCTCGCGATGTACCTGGCTGACATCTATACCGTCACCGCCGACCTCGTCGGCATCCCGGGGATCAGCGTCCCCTGTGGAAAGACTTCATCCGGACTGCCCATTGGACTCCAGGTCCTGGGAAAGCACTTTGATGAAAGCACCGTCCTGCGCGTGGCCCGGGCAGTAGAAACGCACCTTCAGCCTTAACCTTTCGGGCACAACTGCGTCTGAGCTTTCCCAACGAATTTCCACGGACGTGACACCAACATCGTCAATCGGATACCAGGGGCGGCCTGTGCTAGCATCTGCGCAAGGCACAAAGGGGGCTGACATCTGGTGAAAATCAACACAGCGCTTTGTCTATCCGTGCGGGCAACCGCGATCTTCTTGGTGTTTGTTGCCGCACTTGGGATATTCCTATTCCCGTCCGCGGCCACCGCCCAGGATTCGTTTGCCGGGGTATGGCGGTCCGGCAATGACGCGCACTACCTCTGGGCCGGCGTCGACTGGAACAGCTTCAATGCCAAGTGGGAAGAGCTCAGCAAACAAAACCTGCGCCTGGTGGACGTTGCCACTTACGGCGAGGGTTCGCAGAGAAAATATGTCGGCGTATGGCGCGGCGGAAGTGACGCTCATTTCCTTTGGGCCGGCGTGGACTGGAACAACTTCAATGCCCAGTGGCAGGAACTGGCAAAACAGAATCTGCGGCTGACCATTCTCAGAACTTATGTGGAAGGCGGCCAGCGTAAGTACATAGGAGTATGGCGCGCCGGCAGTGACGCTCATTTTCTCTGGGCCGGCGTCGACTGGAACAGCTTCAATGCCAAGTGGGAAGAGCTGAGCAAGCAAGGCCTGCGCCTTGTTGACATGGAAACCTACACGGAAGGTAATTCCCGCAAATATATTGGCGTATGGCGCGCGGGCAACGACGCCCACTATCTATGGGCCGGCGTTGACTGGAACAGTTTCAACGCCAAATGGCAGGAGCTGGGCAAGCAGGGCCTGCGCCTTACTGTTTTCAAGACCTACATGGAAGGCAATCAGCGAAAGTACGCAGGCGTATGGCGTGCCGGCAGCGATGGGTTTTATCTCTGGGCCGGTGTGGATTTTGAGAACTTCAAGTCAAAATGGCATGAACTTGCCGGACAAAATCTGCGGCTCGTGAGCATTGCCACATACGAAGGCTGCGGAGGCGAGTGTGCCAACAAAGTGGTGGCAACCTCGGCGTACAACTACAACATCACCGGACACAACACCACGTATCACTGGCCGGTGGATGAAGCCGGCGGAGACAAATATGTCCGCCTTTCCGCGTTAACATTTTCCGCGGCGCCGTTCACTTTGCCATTTTCCGATTCCTCGGTGACCCGCCAGAATGGATGGCTTTATCAGCCCAGCGCAACTAACCCTTTGCCTTATCATCACGCGGTTGACTACGCGAATGACCTGGTTAAGAGCTTTCAGATACGTGCCGCGGCGCCGGGTAAGGTGATCTTTATTGGCTGGGACAACTGGTCCGGCAATACCATTGTGATCAGCCACGATGTAGGAGGAGTTCAAGACGCCTTCCGCACGATCTACATGCACATGCGCAATGGCCCCGCCAATGACTGCGCTAAAGCCTGGACGCAAAGCGTTCCGCCACTTTCCGGCAGCACCCTCAACGGATACGAAGTCCATCTCAATGGCAGCGGCTGTCCGAAGGCTCCGGCCAACCAACATCCGAATCCCACCAACTGGGGAACCAATGACCAGACGATCGCTGTTGCGGTGAACCAGCAAGTTGCGGCTGGGCATATCCTAGGCTGGGCTGGCGACACCGGCCCCGGCGGAAATGGGACAGGGTCGGCGAAAGCCAATACGCATCTACATATCTTCTTCACCCGTCGGGACCCCACGGATAATCAGTTTTATTTCTTTGATCCGTACGGTATCTATGGCTTCCCGAATTGTTATCCCAGCGGAAACACAGCCGCCATCACCACGGTTTGTGCCCGGTACCCCAATGCCTGGAAGGGCGGTCACCCGCAGTATCCGTAAAACTTGAACGTGGGTGAAAACCGCGGCTCCGCGCGTGAGAAGTGGCCACCAGACGATCTGGTGGCCTTTTTGTTGGGATGCACCTTCCTAAACACGATCTTCCCAAGGGCTGTCTTCCTAATCGCCATCTACCTAACCGCTCACCTTGTTTCCGGTCTAATCTAATCGAATGGAAGTTAGCGACGCAGCCATAGTGGCGCAGGTATTGGCCGGCGATCAGGACGCCTTTCGCGTTCTGATGTCCCGCCATTCCCGCAGCGTTTACTCCGTGGTGTATCGCATGACCGGCAATCCACAGGACACCGAAGAACTGGTGCAAGAGACCTTTCTGCGGGCCTACAAAGCTCTCCCGCGTTTTGAACTGCGTGCGAACTTTGGCACCTGGGTCTACCGGATTGCCGTGAACCGTACGCTGGACTTCCTGGCAACTCGCAAGTCGCAGATGCAGGCTGGAATGAAAGATACATACCAAATTACCGATAGTCCTGATGCCGAAGATGGCCGTCAGGTCCAGTTACCGGCCACGGCTCCGGGGCCTGACCGCGTCCTGCTCAGTGACGAAGTGAAGAACAAGCTGGCGCAGGCCATGAGCCTTCTGACTCCGGTGGAACGCGTGGCTTTTACCATGCGCCACATGGAAGGCCGGTCGATTGAGGAGATCGGCGCGACTTTGAATTTGAAAGCCAGCGCCGCCAAGAACAGCGTGTTCCGCGCCGTGCAGAAACTGCGCCAGCAATTGGAGCCCCTGGTGGGTTCCGGTTCGGCCGCGCGTTCCGCTCGGCTGGGAGGGAGTCCCGTACGATGAACCATCTCAGCGAAGAACAAATCGTTTTGCATTTTTACGGTGACGCCGAAAGCGAAGAAACGGTCCGGCAACATCTTGAAGAATGCCCGGCGTGCCGTAGCGAGTTCGACCGCGTGGCCGCGCTGCTACGGGGCATTGAGCCTACGGAAGTCCCGGAGCCGCCGCCCGGCTTTGACGATAAGTTGTGGCTCAATGTTCGCGATCGTCTACCGGCCAAACGATCTGGCATGTTTGGATGGTTGTGGTCCCCGGGAAAACTGGCGCTTGTCGGCAGCATGGCGGTTCTTATAGTTGCCGCGTTTTTGGTGGGACGTTTCTGGCCGCGCGAAAACGTTGTTCCAGGCAAGCCACCGGCAAATGAGGCCAGGGTCGATCCGCAACGCATTGTGCTCGTCGCTGTGGGCGATCACCTGGAGCGCTCTCAGATGCTGCTGGTGGAGATCATGCACAACGACGACAAAGACCATATCGATTTCACCGCGGAGCAACAGTTGGCGCGCGATCTGCTGGACGACAATCACCTCTATCGCGTAAGCGCCCAGCAAGTAGGCGATCCGCAGATTGCGCACGTTTTAGATGATCTGGGGCGCGTGCTGGCCGAGGTAGCTAACGGTCCAGCGGAAATCACACCGGGTGATCTGCGGGAGATACGCAATCGCATTCAATCCCAAGGGCTGCTCTTCAAGATCCGGGTAGTCAACTCAGATGTAGGTTCAAAGATTCGCCGCCGGCAACAGGAGAAATCCAACAGCAACGGCTTGATCACGCTCTAGGCCACGCCTGGAGCCAATAGGGGTTACTCAACACGATGAAATACGCATATTTATTTACGCTACTACTCTTTACCACGTTCGCCGGACGCGCCGCCGTTGCCCAGCCGGGTATTTCTCCGTCGGGTTTTCTGGAAGAGCAGAGCTCAGCGAAAGACAAACAGAGCGAAGAAGAGGAAGAATACTCGTCCGCTCAGGACGCTCTTAGCGAGGGCGAATATGAAGATGCCGTGAAGGATTTTGATTCCGTCATCAAGATGCACGGCCGCAAAGCGGACGGCGCCATGTACTGGAAGGCGTACGCGCTGAACAAGGCCGGCAACAAGACGCGGGCGTTTGCCGTGATCGACGAACTGCGTAAGTCGTATCCCAAGAGCACCTGGCTCAAGGACGCCGGCGTCTTAGAAACCGAAATGCGCGGCGCTTCCGTGAACCCGGAAAAAGTGACTGACGAAGAAGAGAAAGTCATGGCGCTGAATGCGCTGATGAATTCCGATCCGGACAAAGCCGTCCCGTTGCTCAAGAAGATCATTCTGGGTAACTATTCGCCCCGCCTTAAGGACAAAGCGCTGTTCGTGCTGTCGCAAAGCGGATCAGAGGAAGCCCAACAGGTAACCATGTCCGTGGCAAAGGCAAACAACAATCCTGATCTGCAGAAACGCGCGATTCGCTATCTCGGGATGAACGGCAACAAAGCGAACCGAGCGGCCCTGAAAGAAATCTATAACGGGTCTTCCGATCCCAGCGTGAAGAAGATGGTCTTCCAGGGCTGGCTCATGTCCGGGGACAAGGAAGACGTGCTGGCGGTGGCCAAGAACGAAAAATCACCCGAGCTTCGCCGCGAAGCGCTGCGCTACATGGGCATGATGGGCGGATGCCCGGAATTGCTCGAAATGTACAAAGCTTCGCCAGACCCCGAGACGCGCGAAGGCGCCGTAGGAGCCATGCTGATGTGCGGCGGCTCCAGCCAGTTGGCGGAAATCGTCCAAACGGAGAAAGATCCCAAAGTCCTGGATAAAGCCATCAGCACCATCGGCTTGGTCGGCGGCGAGGAGAGCCTGGTCGCGCTTACCCGGCTTTACGGTACGCAAAGCGACGTGGCCATAAAGAAGAAGGTAATCAATGGCTTGTTCCTGCACAACGCGGGGAAAGAGATGGTGGCCCTGGCCCGCAAGGAAAACAATCCGGAGCTCAAGAAAGCGCTGATCCAGAAAATGTCGATCATGAGTTCGCCGGAAATCACCGACTACATGATGGAAATTCTGAACAAATAAGGTGCTGCCATGCGGACATTGAAACAGTTGTTTGTCTTTGCGGGTTGTCTGCTTTTAGCTTCCCAGGGTCTGGCGCAGAAACCGACCATCAAGAACGCCCAGATACACGAACAGTCTGCGGCATCCGGATTCAAACCGGCGGTGGATTCCATTCTGCAAAAAGAGCCGGGGCGGGTGTGGATCGGTTATCGCATTCCCGCGCAGGCCAAGGAACCTTCCATGTGCTGCTTTGATGGCGGCGATGGCTGGCGCGGCTCAGGCAAATGCTGTCTCGGCTGCAAGATGGATTCCGAACATGGCGGTTCGTTCAACGGAACGGTATCGGATTGCGCGCCGCCTGAGCCCGTTCCGTACGCTTTTGTGTTCTTGAAGGCCGAGGCCGGCAAGGTCAGCAAAGTCCGCGTCTTCAGTGTGGATTGTCCGCTGGATTTCGCCAATCTTCCCCTTTATTGGCTGGAGGGTGTGAAGCCGGAACAGAGCATTGACCTGCTGGCATCGATCGCCGTTGCCGACTCAGGCTCCGAGCGCGAAGAGCGTGGCCGCGGGAGCGAAGCTGTTATGGCGATTGCCATTCACGACACCCCGGCTGCGGAGGGAAGTCTGGAAAAACTGATCCAGCCTTCTCAGCCGGAGCGTTTGCGCGAGAACGTTGCCTTTTGGTTGAGCGTTGAGCGCGGCAAAGCAGGTTATCAATTGCTACGTAAGTACGTGAAAGACGATGCAAGTGATCGTTTCCGCGAAAAAGGCACGTTTGCTCTCTCCTTAAGCAAAGAACCGGAAGCGCTGCGCGACCTGATCACCTTGGCCCGCAGCGACTCCAGTTCCCGCGTGCGCAGCCAGGCGATTTTCTGGCTGGCGCAAAAGGGCGGGCGCAAAGCGGCACAGGAAATCAGCGACGCGGTTGAGAATGATCCGGAAACGGCCGTAAAAAAGAAGGCCGTGTTTGCGTTGTCGCAATTACATGAAGGCGAAGGCGTGCCGCTGCTGATCAACGTTGCGCGAACGAATCGCAATCCCGCCGTCAAAAAAGAAGCCATCTTCTGGCTGGGCCAAAGCAACGACAAGCGCGCGCTCGACTACCTGGAAGAAATCCTGACCAAATAAAAACCGGGGCTGATTCAGCCCCGGATCTCTTTCGCGAATTGTTTGTGGGACTTAGGGTGCCACCTGAAAGCCGCGTCCGATATAGTCCGAGAGACTGAGCGTGATGAGGATCATCAGCCAGAAAAATCCCGCAACCACGGTGACCTTGGTCAGCTTGTCGCTGTAGCGCACATGCATAAAGAATAGGACGACCAGCACAGCCTTGGTGCAGGCAATAGCCAGCGCCACGACCGGGTTCCATATCCCCATGTCGATAGTGGCCGCTTTGTAGGTAACCACCGTCCCCACAAATAAGCACATCACGATGACGAAATAGAGCAACGGAGTTGGGTGCGAATTCTGTGACATGGTTTCTGTTTTAGGACCTC
>JANXPR010000323.1 GCA_025357215.1 Acidobacteriaceae bacterium
CAAATGCCTTGGCAGCCTCGCCCACGTGGATGGGAGTAATGGGCGTCTGTGTCTTGCCGATTGAAAAACCAAGTTTTTTCAAGCGACGTTGAAAGAATTTTGTATTCGCCCACAATTTCTTGATCAGCTTTTCGCCCTCGGGGGAATCGAGGACGCTGATCGCTGCCTGGCACGAAGCGACCACCGACGGCGGATGCCCCGTCGAATAAACGAAAGGCCGTGCGCGGCGGTAGAGAAAGTTAATCAGTTCGCGCGAGCCGCAAACATATCCGCCAATCGCGCCGATGGCTTTGCTGAGCGTTCCCACCTGGATATGCACGCGGCCGTGGCATTCCAGATGATCCACCGTGCCTCGGCCGTTGCGGCCGAGCACGCCGGAAGCGTGAGCGTCGTCCACCATCATAATGGTGCCGTATTTTTCCGCCAGGTCACACAGGCCGGGCAGCGCGCCTATGTCGCCGTCCATGGAGAACACGCCGTCCGAGATGATCAGCTTGTGGCCTGGCTGGTTCTCGATTTCTTTCAGCAGCTCTTCAGCGTGCGCAACATCTTTATGGCGGAAAACTTTGATCTGCGCGCGGGACAGCCGTGCACCGTCAATGATGCTGGCATGGTTCAGCGCGTCAGAAATAATAAAGTCGTCTTTGCCCAGGATGGCCGAAACTGTTCCCGCATTTGCCGCAAAGCCGGACTGAAACACCACGCAAGCTTCCGTCCCTTTGAAGCGCGCGATCTTCTCTTCCAGTTCCATGTGGATGCGCATGGTGCCGGCCACGGTACGCACCGCGCCAGACCCAACGCCGTATTTCTCTATCGCCTCCAGCGCCGCCGCACGCAGCTTGGGATGGGTGGTCAAGCCCAGATAGTTATTCGACGCGATGTTGATGACCCGCTTGCCGTCAAACGTGCACTCCGGCGCGGCTTCGTCCTCAAGCACGCGCAGGGCAAAGTGCGTGCCCTTCTGTTTGAGCTCGTTCATCTGGTCGGTAAGGTAGGAAAGCTGGGGACGGCTGGATGTGATAGGACTCATAAGTTAACCGTGCAAATTCTAAATCAAAAAGCAGTACCGGCACTATGCGGGGCCGGCTTTGAGGCTTTCGAAAAGCTCATCGACTACGGGCTGTGGAGGATTCGGAATGCCGACGGTTGGATGACGGGGAAACTGCGGAGCTCGAATCTGCGCGACTTCAAGCGCCCGACGAGCGTGCTGACACGCTTCATCACTTGATCCCATCCTGGCGAGAAGTCTTGCCCACGTAGCGTGATAACGAAACACGTCTGAGTTGAACAGAATGCTTTCACCTCTGGCTTCGCGGAGGCCTTGCATTGTGACCTTGGCCTCTGGATATTTCTCGGCAGCCTGCGCTTCCAGGATCATTTCTACAAGGCTGAGGTCGGCCAGGCCGGAGGTATTGGTCCGAGACGGCGTCTTTGCGTAGTAGGCAAGCACTTCGCGGTACTCCACTTCGGCCTCAACGTACTTGCCTTCGCTCCTGAAATGATCCGCAAGGCATTCATGAGTGTGAGCAACTTCAGTAGATTCGTCAGGATAGTCGGAAAGAACGCGCCTAAGAAGTTCGACACCCTTGCCTCGAGTCTGAGCTTCCGCTGAAGGGAGGAGCGACAGCCCTTGTATCTTGAGGTACTGGGCCTGGTTGTACCGCGTCCTTGAACGCTTTAGGCGTTTCTCAAATTCGGCCTCAATTTGTGGATCCCATGTTGTGGAACGGAACCAATCAGGATTGGCCAATCATCGTACTCCGTTGGGGTAAAGAAGAATCTTGCTGGCTTCGCCGGTCCGCAGGCGGTCCATGCCTTTGCTGAAGTCCGCCATGGGCATGCGGTCGGTGATCACCGGGTCCAGGTCCAGTTTGTGTGCTTTGAGCAAGGCGTTCATCTGGAACCAGGTCTTGTACATCAAGCGTCCGTTAATGCCTTGCACGTGTGCGCCTTTAAAGATGATGTCATTGGCCAGGTTGAGTTCCATGGGCTTGCTGGGAATCCCCAGCAGCGAAGCGCGGCCGCCGAGCCGCAGGATTTTGAAGCCCAGGCGGATCGCGTCAGGGTGGCCGGACATTTCCAGAATCACGTCCACGCCGGTGCCGCCGGTTGCGTTCAAGACGTATTCGTAGACGTTGTCCTTGGTGGGATTCAAAACGTGGTCGGCTTTCATCTTCTCTGCGAGCTTGCGGCGATGGTCGTTGACTTCGAGAGCGAACACTTCGCTGGCTCCGCAAGCGCGGGCCACCGCGATACAGAACAGGCCGATGGGTCCGCAGCCGATAATGGCCACCGTCTTGGCGGCAATTTCGCCGGCAAGCGTTGTGTGTACGGCGTTGCCTAGCGGATCAAGCACGCTGGCGTAGTCGGCGGGAACAGCCGGATCGATCTTCCAGATGTTCGATTCAGGGATGACCACGTATTCGGCAAAGGCGCCGTTGGCGTCCACGCCAATGATTTTTACGTGCTGGCAGATGTGGGCTTCTCCGGTGCGGCACTGGTAGCACTTGCCGCAAGCCACATGCATCTCCGCGGAGACGAAGTCGCCTTCCTTTACCGCCGTAACATTTTTGCCGATGGCTTGCACGTGTCCGCAGAATTCATGCCCGGGGATGAGCGGCGGCTTGATGCGGTTCTGGGCCCACTGGTCCCAGTTGTATATGTGCAGGTCTGTGCCGCAGACCGAGGCCACTTTTACTTTTACGAGCACCTCGTCCGGCCCGAACTTAGGTATGGGCATCTGGCGGACGTCGGCTCCAGGCGCGGCCTCCGGTTTTACTACGGCAAGCATGGTTTCAGACATAGGTTCCTAAGTATGCCGAGATACGAAAGGCAAACTAGCCATTTTAGCAAATTGACTTGCTGATCCCGCAGGTGCGTCCGATAGACAAGGACAAAAGATTGGGCCGCGAATGAACGCGAAGCACGAATCACGACAGCGTATTCGTTTCAATGCCGTCGAGACACTGGTCGGCCTTTCCTCATATGATCAGGCGATAGCCTAACAAGGGCGCCGAATTTTCTTCTATATTCGGCAGCAGTGAACTCCCAAGACTCCTGAACAACATAGAAGCGGTCATAAAGTATCCAAATCAGTCTGTTCCACCCAAAAGGTCGCCTTTTCTCTGTCTTCTGTTTTACCCATGTGACTTTAGATCCCTTCTTGCCGCTGGGACGGTTGGCAGTAACCTGGTAGCGATTTTTCTGGAAAATAAAGTCGACATCTTTTG
>JANXPR010000394.1 GCA_025357215.1 Acidobacteriaceae bacterium
AATGCCAAGGTGGGCGACGAAGTAAGCGCCAAGCTCACGCAAGACGTAAAGGCAGACAACAAAGTGGTGCTGCATCGCGGCGCAAAAATCATCGGGCACGTCACAGTGGTCCAGCCCCATACCAAGGAACATCCTGAATCCACGCTGGGCATCGTTTTTGAAAAAGCCACCGGCAAGAATGAAGAAGTGGCGTTGCACGCGACGGTTCAGGCTGTGGCAGCGCCGCCTGAGCCGGTGATTTCATCCGGGATGAAGTCCGACACTGGAGTGCCCACGTCCATGGGAAGCCGCGGCAACACCGGCACGCCCGCCGGCGGCACCATGCCTTCCACCACGACGATTTCCGGCGGATCAGGTGACAGCGTACGCGGAGGCGGCGCAAACGGCGGAGGCGGCGCACCTCCACCCGGTGGACTCACTGCCGCAAGCAAGGGTGTATTTGGAATCCCAGACACCAATCTGGCCGCCCCGGCGGACAACATGCAAGCCGCGGTGATTACTTCAAGTTCCCGAAACGTGAAGCTGGAAAGCGGGACCCAGATGATCCTGCAAAGCGGGCAGCCTGCTCACTAAGAGGCCTCTAACTTGCAAACGAGTTTTTCACCCGTGCGGCCCAAAATGGGCCGCACTTTTTCTTTGTTAAGGATTGCTTGCGAAAGACCGTACAAATGGCTTCTTGCGCCCGAATCAATCTTTTTCACAAAAGAGCAGATGTGAACAGTATTGCGCTACAAAAAGATCTTATCCTGACACTGCGCTGCGACACCGGGCGGCTTACCGGGCGTCTTTCCGGACATGCCAAACCTGTCGCATGGAAAATCGACCTTGATACTCCGGTTCTAATGTTTGTTGTTTATCTTTGCCTCGGAATGGTGCAGAATGTTGCACCAAGTCTGATTAGACGTCCACGGGTGCTGTTTCTTTAGGAGTTCATATGAAGAGCAACTCGATTGTCGTCGCCACGTTCGTTCTTGTTGCGGGTATGTCCGCTCCGCAAATCAGCCTGAGGGCAGGGGCCCAGGCGACATCGGATTCGGGCGCAGTTCCGAAAACCGAACTGGCCATGAACGCGTCTGCTTCAACCGGCGCGAGCCAAGCTTCCGCGGCAGGCATCCTGCCGCCCAAGGTAAACATGCCTGCTGTGGCATCCACTGGTCCGCTGGTCCCCGGAATCCATTTGGTGGCCGAGTTTGAGAACACGCTCAAGGCCAAGAAACTCAAGCCGGGTGACAAGGTAAAAGCCATGCTCACGCAAGACTTGATCTTGCACGGCAAGGTGATCGCGCCTTCTGAATCCAAAATTTTGGGTCATGTAACCGAAGCCAAAGGGGCCACGGACAGCGATCCGCAATCGAGGCTGGGCATTGTTTTTGACAAGATATTACTCAAGCATCACGAGGAACTGGATTTCTTCGGCGTGGTACAGGCATTGGCGCCGCCCGGCCCCAGACATTCGAAAGTTGATGAACCTTCCCAGATGCTGCCGCCGCAATTGATGGGCGGTGGTAGTGGACAAGGCCCCAGCCCGGTGCAGCCGCCTGGCGGACGTACGGGGTCCAGCAATCGCACTACCGGCAATAACACTTCGTCATCGGTCAACTCAGCGTCGTCGTCCATGGCATCGCTGCCGGTTTCCGCGCCAATTCGAGTCAAGAGTAATCCCGGCGGCAGCGTTGGAGATGGTTCAGCCGTGGAAGCGCAAGCTGGAGCGAAGCCCATAAGCGCCGGTCTGCCGCAAGGCGTTTTTGGTCTGCGCGGACTTACGCTCAGCGCCACGCCATCCGCTGATACGCCCGGTCCGGTGATTCTTTCAAATTCCGGAAGCATTGTTCTGGAATACGGCACACAGGTTTTGCTGCGAGTGGCAGCACCCTTAGTCCCAACGCACTAGAAAGTTCACCGAGCACAAGAGCTTTGAGATCAAGATAAACTTAAAGAGGCCGCCCACCAAAGGCGGCTTTCTTTTTTAAAAAAGACTTTTTCCTCTATCTGGAAGTATTGCCGTCCAGCGTTGTAGCGGCACCCCGCGATCACGGCGATGTTCTTAAAGATGAAGCCAGACGCCGGTTATTGAATCCCGCTGGCCTTGCGTAACTTGTAGGTAGAAAATGGACATGGCAATCTTTATGCCGAAGGTCTTTTCACTCAAAGCCCCATGCGTTCTTTGATTCGCTTCAACCTTATTCTGCTGGCCGCGGTTTGCATGATATCCGGACTCGCTGGCGCCCAACCGTGGCAGCCGCTGGGACCGGATGGTGGAACTGTCCGCAGCCTGACGTTCGATCCTAAAAATCCCGACCACATCTTTCTGGGCACCAGTGCCGGACGGCTTTACCAGTCGCTCGACAACGGCGTTAGCTGGTCACGGTATGCGCATCTGGGGAGCGCGTCAGAAATGGTGCTGGACCACATCATTGTGGATCCCGCGAATCCGCGAAACATTTATGTAGCTGCGTGGAATGCACAGTCACCCAACAGCGACGGCGATATCTTCCGCAGTAAAGACAGCGGCAAAACATGGGACTTGCTGGCGGACGTCCATGGCAAATCAGTTCGAGCCCTGGCCTTGGCCGCGTCCGATCCAAAAACTCTCGTAGCCGGAGCGCTGGACGGAATCTTCCGCAGCAATGATGGTGGCGATACGTGGATTCGCATTTCTCCAGAACATCATGCGGAAATCAAGAACGTGGAGTCCGTGGCCATTGATCCCGCGAATCCTGACGTGATCTACGCCGGCACCTGGCACCTGCCCTGGAAAACCGACGATGGCGGTAAAACCTGGCACAGCATCAAGAAAGGCGTGATTGACGATTCTGACGTTTTTACCATCATGATTGATTCGCAGAACCCGGCGAGTTTGTACATCAGCGCCTGCTCGGGAATTTACCGCAGCGAATCCGCGGGTGAACTCTTCCGCAAGATCCAGGGGATTCCCTACTCCGCGCGGCGCACGCGCATGTTGCAGATGGATCCCAGTGACCACAAGATCGTTTACGCCGGAACCACAGAAGGTTTGTGGAAGACCATGGACGCAGGCGCCACATGGAAACGCACCACCGGTCCCAACATCGTGATCAATGACGTGATGATCGATCCGCGGCGTCCGGCGCACGTGTTGCTGGCCACGGACCGCAGTGGCGTGCTGGCCAGTGATGATGGCGGCCTCACTTTCGTTCCCGCGAACCGTGGCTTCGCGCATCGCCAGGTTGCGACTCTGCTGGTCGATCGCCGCTATCGCTCGGTCCTATATGCCGGGCTGCTCAATGACAAAGAATATGGCGGCGTGTTTGTTTCCCGCGATGCCGGCCAGACCCGGGCCCAATTCAGTGATGGACTCGACGGTCGCGACGTTCTGGTTCTTCGCCAGGCCACGGACAATTCGCTGGTGGCGGCCACGGACCGCGGCGTGTTTCAACGCCCAGCGGAGAGTCTGCGCTGGATCGCGCGCAACACAGTGATTGAAGAAAGACCTGAGCCAGCGCCCAGGAATGTAGGTCAGAAGAATGCAAAAACCGCTCCGCCCAACGCCAACAAGCCTGATCCCGCCGCCATCCCGGTTATGAAAACAACCATGAGTGAAAACTCAGCGCGCGTGTCCGGATTGGAACTTACCGCGCAGCGTTGGTAT
This sequence comes from Acidobacteriaceae bacterium, assembly GCA_025357215.1. Classification (GTDB taxonomy): domain Bacteria; phylum Acidobacteriota; class Terriglobia; order Terriglobales; family Acidobacteriaceae; genus Angelobacter. Next base: position 3,629 of record JANXPR010000394.1, read on the forward strand.
GCGACGTCCGCCGGAGTGCTGTTGATCAGCGCTGACTCCGGACAGACCTGGCGCAAAGCGGACGTGAACGTAAAAGGCCTGAGCAGTGTGGCCGTGGCGGACCGCATGGTGGTGGCCGCCAGCCGCAACGCCATCGTCGTGTCGGCGAACGGGGGCGAAAGCTGGCTCACACCCAAACCTCTGGAAGCGGACTTCATCATCAATTCAGTCTCCGTGGATTCCACTGGAACCATCTGGCTGGCCGCCCGTGAAGGCGTGTTCCGCAGCAGTGACGTGGGCGATACCTGGAAGCGCGTGACGTCTTTACGCTTGTCGAACGTCGTGAGCGTGCAGTTTGACGAGGAGAACCAGCGCATCCTGGCCACCGGCGCAAATTCTTCCAATGTTTTTTCCAGTTCTGACAACGGACGCACATGGGAACCGATCAACTCCGGATGGCTGGTGCGCACTGTCCGCGCTGCCGGCGGACGGCTTTTGGGAACCACTCCGTTCGATGGCGTGATCATCCAGCCGGAAGCTGCCCCTGCGGCCCAACCGGTAGCCCAAGGTGGCGGGACGCGCTAACTTGAGCTTTCTTTTCGCTACTCCCCGAACATCATTGAAAAGTGGCGACATAGGTTTGGTTCCGGTGATTGCCGCAGCCTAGTTTCTACCGTCAATTTGGTAAAAACTACACCCTGAGCAGGGCAGCCCCATCTTTAATCTACTGATAATAAATGGCTTATACTGGCAACTCGCTTGCATTAGTCCCTGCTGGCAGTTCCCCCCTGCCCGGAGTAGCAATGAAAGGCTCGTGCCGTACCAAGTTCGCTTTGATTCTGGCCTTGATTCCGGCAACCCTGGGTTTGCTGAGCGTTACCGGATGCCGTGGTGTAGAAGCCCATTCTCCGGCGTCCACCCTGGCCCCGCCAACCACCCAGCAGTTACCGTTTACGGGAACCAAGCCACTGGCTATTCCCGCCAACACGGAGATTTACGTCCGCTTGCAGCAGGACCTTTCCAGCGCCACCGCGCAAGAAGGCCAGAACTTCAACGCTGTGCTTGACCAGCCTGTAGTCCTGGAAAACCAGACGATTGCGCCCGAAGGCTCGCGCGTGACCGGGACCGTGGTTTCCGTGCGCGACGCCGCAAGCCTGCACGGCGTTAGTTTGCACAATTCGGGATATCTCCGCATCACCCTGAACACGATCACTCTGAACGGAAAGTCCGTGCCGCTGCAAACCAACAGCGTCTTCATTGGCGGCGACCGCAAACACAATATCGTTATCGTCGGCGGCAACGGCGGCAGTCTGCTGAACGCCTTGGCCCATTCGGGAAAAGGGACCACCGTCGGTAAGCTCGATTCGCCGTCCACCAGCGCTGGCAAAAGGGAAGTCGGGTTTACCGCGGAACACCGCCTGGGCTTCCGCCTGACGTCGCCTTTGAATCTTTAATTCTTGTCGCTAGCGCGAAAAACCGCTGGAGACTGTCTTCCTCACTTGGTTCTTCTGCTCCTGAAGCGCGCAGTTCGGCGCGAGCCGGCCTCGCTGCGGATAGCTTCGGGAGAAATTCTGTCGCTGCGCTTCAAACTGTTTGAATCCTTTCCACTCTGCTGGATCCTTCTACACTAATGATGAAATTGCCCTTCCGCGCGAAGTGGGAAATCATCTTTTGCTCCTCCGATCCCGGCGATCAAGTGCGATGTCGGCGATCCCGGCGATTCTACCCTCCCCGTCCATCCCAAGATCTAAAGGACTTACGCGCCGCATCCCAAGGAATAATTGTGGAGCGCAGCCGCCCTCGGCTGCGGGGTTTGCCTTTCCGATCACCAGATGACCCCGATCACTAGATCACTCGAATCTTCCCATCCCACCCCGTCATTTTCTTGCCTTTGTTGCAAACAAAGACCTCTGCTCCAATCGACCCTTGGGTCTCCCTTGGGTCTCCCTTGGGTCACCCAATCCCAATCCCAAATCGGCTGAAGGGTCGCAGTTTTGGCTAAAGGCCAGGGGCTAACGGATAACGGCCAATGGCTTCGATTTTTAAAGAGCGTAGTTCGTTCCACCCCTCAGGGCTGCAAAAGCATAGCGCACTGTGCAGAGCGAAACAAGTACGAAAACGTTCATCCGCCCGCACGCGTGTCAAGTGTCCTGTAGGACAAAAGAGTCCATACATTTTGAGAATCCACCGTGCGTGGGAAATAAGAATCTTCCGTGTCTGGACGAACTCGGCCGCCGCTGAAGCGAAGAAGAAGGGCTCGATGAATATCGGCGAGTATCCATTTCCCACCCTTTGCCGTGAAGCTGAAAAACCAAAGGCCAGCTTCTCCGCAAAGGTTGGGTCCTAATGGCTACTCGACTTCGCAGCCAAGAGCCGACAACTAAGAGCCAACGGCCAATCGCCAAGAGCCGATCTCTCACTCACTCGTAAAGTAATCCACCGCCACCGGGCTTTCAAACAGAGAGTAGTCGCGCGTGACAATAGTGATTCCTGATTCGGTAACGACATAGTTTTTGGCGTCCTCTTCCGGATCGAAGCCGATCACCGTGCCTTCCGGGATGTGGACATCGCGATCGATAATGGCGCGGCGGATGCGGCAGTGGCGTCCGATGTTGACGTGGGAAAAGATGATGCTGTCGTCCACTTCAGAATAAGAATTTACGCGGACGTCCGGCGAGAGCACGCTGCGGCGCACGATGCCGCCGGAGACGATGCATCCCGGACACACGATAGAATCAATCGCCGTGCCGGTGCGGCCGGGGTCGCCAAACACGAACTTTGCCGGCGGATACTGCCGCTGGTGCGTGCGGATAGGCCAATGCTTGTCATACAAATTGAAGACCGGCGAAACGGCCACCAGGTCAAGGTTCGCTTCGTAATAAGCTTCAATCGTGCCTACGTCGCGCCAGTAGAGCGCTTCCTTCTTGTTCTCGTCGATAAAGTTAAAGGAGTAAAGCTTGTAGTGGTTCAGGATCTTGGGCAGTATGTCCTTGCCAAAATCGTGCGACGAGTTGGGGTCTTCCGCGTCTTTGAGCAACGCGGGCAACAACACGTCCGTATTAAAGAGGTACACGCCCATGGAGCCGGAAACCATCTCCGGGTTATACGGCGACCGCAGGTGGGTGGACTTGGGTTTTTCTTCAAATCCAACGATGCGGCCGTTGCGGTCAATGTCCATTACGCCAAAGCGCGAGCACTCATCCGGCTCAATCAGTATGGTGGCCAGCGTAACGTCAGCTCCGGCGGCGCTATGCTGGTCCAGCATGCGCTGGTAATTCATTTTGTAAATGTGGTCGCCGGAAAGAATCAACACATGCTTGGGCTGCTCGGAACCGATGGAATAAATGTTCTGGTAAACAGCGTCGGCGGTGCCCAGGTACCAGCTATCACTTACGCGCTTCATGGGCGGCATCACTTCAATGAACTCGCCCAGTTCGCGCGCAACCACCGTTCCCCAGCCTTCACGGATGTGGCGGTTCAGTGAAAGCGCTTTGTACTGAGTAAGTATGTAGACCTTGCGCAGGTCAGAGTTGATGCAGTTGGAAAGCGTAACGTCAATGATGCGGTAGGCGCCGCCCCAGGTCACGGCCGGTTTGGCGCGATCGCGCGTGAGAGGGTAGAGGCGCTCTCCGGCGCCGCCTGCCAGCAAGACTCCAAGTGTGTCTTTCATAGGGTGGCTGGGAAGTAGATGCTGTTCCCGGAAAAAAGAGACACAACAACGCTAAATGCTACCAGAAAAGCAAAGCCGCCGGGGGAGCGGCCAAGATCGAAGACCGGCGAACTTGCCGGCGCGGAATTTTATGCGGCATCGTCAATCCGGATATGGAGAGATTTGAGAAACCGCGCATCATGCGCCGTAACGGGCCATTCCGGACCGCGACTTTTTGGCGGCATGTGGACCAACTGATCGGGAAGGGGCTGCTCGTAAAACACCTGCGAACCGGCCGTGGCTTCAAGGACCAGGTAAACGTCATAGCCTTCGTCCTTGATTTCCGCCAGCTTGTTCCCGATCACGTCGGAGCTGGCCAGTGTTTCGTTGATCGCATCACTAAGTTCTTTCATCAGGCGTTTCATGCGGGAGTCCATACTGGCACCCTTCCTTGTGCGAGCCGGATCGGGATAAGGACATATGACATTCATCCTGATCTCCCGGTCTCAATTCTCCGGTCCTTAAGAAACCGGTCCTCTAGAAACCGGTCCTCTAGAAATAAGATGCGCGGACAGGGCTGGATGTTTTCGCGTTCCGCACAAGGAGGACGAATTTTCAGGCTACAATACGGAGAATGCCGGAAATTTCCACGACCAAAAAACCAGCCCAGAAACGCGAACGTTTTTTTGGAGCCCTGTTCTCCGGAGGCAGAGTACTGATTGTTTCCTTTGCCAAAACCATTTACGCCTTGTGGCTGGAAGTGACCGGAATGCTGTTTGCGGTTTTCGCCGTGGCCGGCGCGTCGGGGTGGATCAAGCACTATCGCAAGACCGGATTTGCCGAAAAAAAGCCTCTTTGGAGCATTGGAATATTTACCGTCGTATGCGTCTATTTCACGATTGTTTCGTTTAGTCGGGCCAAAACGACACGGAAGTAAGCTGCGGTTTCGTCCAGGAACGTTTTCGCCGATTGCGGGCATCTAAACTCAAATGGCCAACGACACAAAACTCGCGCCGGAAGCCAGTCAGGGCAAAGCCTCCGTTCCGCCTGACGGTGTGATCGTCCCGCATCCTCTATATACGCCTGCCAATCTGCAGGACTGGGATTACGATCGCGAAGTCGGCTATCCCGGCGAGTTTCCGTTTACGCGCGGCGTTCAGCCCACCATGTATCGCGGACGCCTATGGACCATGCGCCAGTACGCCGGCATGGGCGACGCGGAAGAATCCAACAAGCGCTACAAATATCTACTGAGCAACGGGACCACCGGCCTTTCCGTGGCGTTCGATCTGCCAACACAAATTGGCATGGACTCTGACCACGAAATGGCCATGGGCGAAGTGGGCAAAGTAGGCGTGGCCATTGATTC
>JANXPR010000281.1 GCA_025357215.1 Acidobacteriaceae bacterium
GAAAGCGGAACGGCATGTATTCGGCCACTTCCGCGGCTCGTTTGATTTCGTCCATGGCTTCAATGCGGTTGGGCTTTTCCAGGTCCACGATATTCAGCGGTGGCGCGCCGGAGCGGAAATCATTGCTCATATAAATCGGCGAGTGCAGCGAGTGCAGTTCCACGCCTTCCGTCTTGAACCAGTCGTGTAACTCCTTGATATGTTCCTTGTCGTGATAATTGAAGTGCCCGCGCGCGGCAAAGATCTCCACGGCTTGCGCGCCTCCGCGTTTGAAGGTGTCCAGCAGGCCAGGATGCAGCCGCTTCTTGATATACACGTAGCTCGACATCGCGCGCTGCATCAGAAACCCACCGCCTTTCCTCCATTGCGTCCGTCCGGTGCGCCCAGAAGCTCGCCGGTTTTCAGGTCAACGGCAATGCATTCGCCGTCACTCCAATAGCCGTCAAATTTGATCTTGTGGCCGCGTGCTTCCAGCAGTTTGATGGTGTCCGGCGAGAGGCCAACGCGTTCCACGTTAATCTCGTCGGGCATCCACTGGTGATGGAAGCGCGGAGCGTTCACGGCCTGTTGGATGTCCAGACCGTAGTCGATCACGCCCATCATTATGTTGGCGACGGTGCTGATGATGCGCGGGCCGCCCGGCGAACCAAGCACCAGAAACAACTTGCCGTCTTTGAGCGCGATGGTGGGCGCCATGGCGCTCAAGGGACGCTTGCCCGGGCCAATGGCGTTAGCTTCGCCTTGAATCAAGCCGTATCCGTTGGGCACGCCGGGCTTGGAAGTGAAGTCGTCCATTTCGTCGTTGAGCAGAAAGCCGAGTTTGCCGGCGGTAACGGCGGAGCCAAAGCTTTCGTTGAGCGTAGTAGTGACGGCCACCGCGTTGCCTTGCTGGTCCACCACGGAATAGTGCGTGGTGTTTTGTTTCTCCGCGCCGGTGTAAGGCCCGTGCTGCGCGGCCTGACGGTCAAGTTCGCCAAAGCCAGAAGGACGCTGTAGATTCTTGCTCACGCTGGCATGATCCATGCTCAACGATTCGCGCCACGCAGCGGCGTATTTTTTGTCGATCAGCTGGGCCACGGGAATTTGAGCAAAATCCGGATCGCCCAGGAATTCAGCCCGATCATAAAAGGCCCGGCGATAGGCCTCCGCCGTTACGTGGATCGCATCGGCAGAGCGGTTGCCCATTTTGCCTAGGTCGTAAGCTTCAAGAATGTTCAGCGTCTCCAGCATGGTGATGCCGCCGGAACTGGGTGGCGGAGAGCTGAAGATCTCATAGCCGCGATAACTGCCGTGCATCGGCTGACGTTCTTTTACTTCGTAGTCCGCCAAGTCCTTGGCGGTGATCAAGCCGCCCCCACGCTGGACTTCTTCCGCGATCTCGCGGGCCAGAGAACCTTTATAAAAATCGTCGGGCTTGGCGGCGATGCGTTCCAGCGTTTTTGCCAGTTCGGGCTGGCGGAAAAGTTCGCCGGGTTCGTAGAAATTGCCGTTTCGTTGGAATGTGCGTTTTGAGTCGGGGAAGCGGACCAAATCTTCGTCGTGCAGGGACCGCGCTTCTGAGTAGGTAAGACGTACGCCGTCGCGCGCCAGGCGGATGGCCGGTTCCATTACGGTCTTGAGCGGCAGCTTGCCCCAGTGCGATTGCGCATACACCATGCCGGCCACCGATCCCGGAACCGCGGAAGCTTTGTAGCCGACCAAACTGGCGCGGGGGATGACGTTACCTTGAGCGTCCAGGTACATATCGCGCGTGGCCGCTGCGGGAGCTTTTTCGCGGTAGTCAAGAAAGTGGACTTCGCCGCCTGCAGTGCGGAACAACATGAATCCGCCGCCGCCGATGTTCCCGGCGCTGGGATGCACCACCGCGAGGGCAAATCCAGTGGCCACGGCGGCGTCCACCGCGTTGCCGCCTTGCCGCATGATGTCCGCACCAACCCTGGAGGCTTCTTCGTGGACGCTGACCACAATGGCCTTTTTGGCGTGGACTGGACGCAGCCCGTCCGCCAAAACCCAGGCACTCGCCGCCCAAATGACGGCGAACAGCTTAATAATCAGTGATTTAGAAATGGTTTTCATGCGATTTGAAACCGCCCTGCCAGACGGAAGTGCTCGCCTGCGGACGGAAGCGGTTAAACAGGCCAACGCTTGAGGCTAGCTTAGCCGCTAAGGCACAGTCAAATCGGTGAGTTAGGGGTGAATCCAGATGGGCAACGTAGGCCTTAAGCTGGAGTTGATCAGGCTTCTGAGCGAGAGACAAACAATCCGCAGGTCAATAAGCAAAGCGGGAGGAAACAAGCTTCAGTGCGGGATGCCCAGCGGCGGCCGGACACCACGCTCTGAAGCGATAAGTCTCTACACAGTTCCAGGACCCCTCTCCCGGAACATTGTTTGATGATTAAGCTTGTTTTGCGGCCAGGTCGCCAATGACGGGCAGTTTGACTTCTTTGCCGTTGTAGGCTTGGAAACACATGTAAAGCATTAGCACAAAGATGCCCAGTCCCAGCAGTAAACCCAGCGGGAACAAAAGCACAGCGAAGCCATGCGTCATGGCGACCATAATGCCCACAAAGATCTGCCATGCAATGCCAATCGCAATAAGCGCTACATGCAGGAAGATGGACTGGAAGGCGTTAAACCGCACAGTCTTGTTCTTGTTGTACGGATCCATCACAAGGAAAACGATCGCTATGATGAGCCCGATTAAACAAATCGGAATGTAGCACAACATGCTTGCCATGTTGCTTTGCAATCCTGAACCCGCCGCAGGTGAAGGTGTTGGCGCAGAACCCATGTGTTTCGTCTCCTTCCTCCAGGCGTTTGGCCCGGAGGGAAAATGTTCGTGCATCAGCTTAGCTGTTGTGAGCCAAGAATGAAAGAACCTTAATCGGTACCGGAGTAATTTCTCCGCTCCGGGGACGCACACCCACGGTACCCGTGATTTTGGCTGCAATTTATGCGGTCATTTGCCGTACGGCACGTCAACATAAACTCCTTTACCCTGCGGATGCCGCTTGATCGTCACCACCTTGGTGTAAGCCGTGCGGAAGCCGGCGCGCTCGGCGTTGCGTTGTGACGTGGTGCCGGGCAGCGTCAATGTCACGGCCAGATCGCATCCTGCTTGCTGCGCCAGGCGCAATCGTTCCTGCAAGAAAGCCCGTTGGATGCCAAGTCCACGAAACTCCGGCAACGTGGCCGCGCCCCAACAGCCAACCATGTTGTATGGGCGGACGATCAGGCCTCCGGCGGTGCCGACGATTCTTTCGCCGCTGCCCGCACCGGTATTTTTCTTGCCGTCATTTTCTACGTCATTTTTTGTGTCATCTTCTGCGTCATCCGATTTCGCAAACGCCGCCAGACACAACGCGTCTTTATCTTTTGACCACGGGACGAACAGGTTTTCCCACTGCGCGGACTCGTCGCCAAAGAAAATCTTTGCCGCCGCCGCCGACCAGGCTCGAGCTTCTCCGGCTTGAATGCGGCGGATGGAGATGGAAAAGTTTTTGACTGGAGTTTTCTTCGCAAACCCGCTGGCGGCGGAAGTTTTTGACTCCGCTGTTCTCATCGCCGTTTGGCCTGCGTCTGCCGTCTTCAGAAATTCGCTCGCCTCGGCAAACTTTTCGTCCCGGAGAGATCCAGCGTGCCAGCGTCTGGTTGAACTCCGCTACCTGGAAGCCGCGTTCATTGAGCGCCGCGAACAGTGACGGATCGGCGTAAGGACAAACGTCCACCTGGGCATCGGCTTCGCGGCTGAAGTAAAAGTCTTCAATGTGGGCGACGTCCGCGGCAGTAATCTTTGTTTCGGACCCCGCTGTTTTGGACCCCGCTGTTTTGGACCCTGCTGTTTCGGACCCTGCTGCTTCGAATCCTGCTGTTTCGGACCCTGCTATTTCGCCACCCGCTCCGGCTGTTGGTTTGCGCACTGAGCTTTTTTCCGCCAGTCCGCCGGCTGCACTGCCGAATCCCAACCCATGCGCGCGGCCCACCGGAGACACCCGCTGGACAAACACCAGATGTCCGCCACAAAACTCTTCCCAGGCCGTGCCCCAGTCAGGATTCGCTGCCTTCACGGCCTGCGCGTAGCGCAGCGCGCCGTACTCTTCGGCGGCCTCCATGCGGCGGGCGTCAGCGGCGGTGAGGTGGATTTGGTCGGAGGTGGACATCGGAGACATTATCGTTCCGAGCCGCGCCCTAAGTCACGGAGCCTCACGAAGAAGTACGATGCACCGATTCGTCATTGAAATAGCGAATAAACAACGATAAAATATGCAAGCATGACCAGTTGCCCAGGCGATTGGGTGAGAAGATCTTTGAAAATCGAGCAATTGGCAATTGGCCAAAGGAAAACTGAAACTGCGACCCTGAAGCCTTGGGATTGGGATTGGGATTGGGTGACCCAAGGGTCACGCAAGGGTCACCCAATGGACTATTGGGATAAGCGTTTTGTTTTCAATACGGAGACCGAAAATGCCGGGTAGGGAGTGTGAAACCCTTCCCCACCTGTCATCTTGAGCAAGCATGAAGAGAGCCTTGGCGACTGAGGGCGCGTCGAAAGATCCCAAGGATGTGTCCTCCGCCCTGCCGATACGGGGTGTTCTCACCAAACGCGGTTCCGGGTAGAACTCCCTGAATCAGCGTGGAAGTCCGAAACACTCCGGGGATCTTTCGACGCGTCTTCAGTCGCTACGCTTCTTCGGCCTTGCTCAAGATGACAGAGGGAAGGAGGCCCAGCAAGGGAACCACTTGGCGAAAAACCAGGATTGGGATGATTTGCGATAAGTCCTTTAAACCTTGGGATGAAGAGGGAGGGGTAAGGGTAAACCAAACCATCAAACCCTGTCATGCTGAGCGGCGTGCGAGCCCGGAAAGGGTGAGCAAGGAGTCGAAGCATCCCCAAGATATGTCCCCTTGAGATGGCGCTTCAGGGAGTTTTCTTGACGGACTCTGGGGGGAAGAGCAGTTCGCGGCCCCAGTTCTCGGCCAAGTCTTCCCACCGTGGATTCATTTTCTCGATCAACGCGACCTTTTTTGCACGCGTCCAACCCTTTATTTGCTTTTCGCGGCGGATCGCCTTGCCTGCGTCGCTGTATTTTTCGTAATAGACGAGGCGATGGCACTTGTACTTCTTGGTGAAACCTTCGAATGCGCCAGACTTGTGCTGCTTCACTCGACGGTCAAGGAATCCGGTCATGCCGGTACAAAGAGTACCGGTGGGGCTGGCCATGATATACACCCAGAACTTGTAAAACTGGCCGTCTTGCATCGTAAGAGGGTAGCACGGGGTTCTCGTTGAAACTCCCTGATGCCGTATGGCAGAGGATGCAGTACTAGGGATGCTTCGATCCCTCCGTTCTCGCTGCGCTCACTCGGCGTCGCTCAGCATGACAGGGGTTGAGGGGTTCCACGAGACGGGGAAAACGCAGGAAATGGGGGGCTTCGTGTGAGAGATTCCGCGGTGAGGCCGACTAGCGCGCCAAGTCGCCCGCAACAAGCGTGAATTAATTGTCGAACCGAGCGAGACTCTCTGGCGGTTTGGAGCGAAAGCGACATGCATGTGGATCGTCGCGACAAAGAATGAAGCCCCTAGGCTACCCCGGCCTTCATCTCTCCCAGCACCACTTTCACGTCCATCTTCTTTTTGCCGCGATAAATCGTTACAGTCACCGTGTCTCCGGCGCGATGGGCCTGCATAAAGTGCGAGAGTTCCTGCTGGTCGGCCACGGCCTGTCCGTCAATGGCGATGATCAAGTCGCCGCCCAGGGTGATAGGCCTGTTGCCCAGGTACGCTTTTTCCGTGCCGCCTTTGAGTCCGGCGCGTTCGGCGGAGCTGCCCGCCACCACCTGAACGATCAACAGGCCGGAATCGGATGCCAGTCCCATCTCGTTGGCCAGATCGGGGCCAATGGGAATCGTGGCCACGCCCAATGTGGGATAGCGCGCGTGCCCAAGATGCACCAGGTCGTCCAGCACGGCCTTGGCGGTATTGATGGGGATGGCAAAGCCGATGCCCGCGCTTTGGTCCACGCCTCCTGTAAGGATCATGGAATTAATTCCGATGACCCGGCCTTGCGAGTTCAGCAGCGGTCCGCCGGAGTAGCCGGGATTGATGGCCGCGTCGGTCTGGATGGCTTCATCAATGAATCCACGCGTTCCGCGCACGGAACGAATCGAACTGATGATGCCGCGCGTCATGGTGCCGCTGAGGCCAAACGGATTCCCGATGGCAAAAACTTTTTGTCCGACAACCAGGTCCTTCGAATCGCCCAGCTCGGCGCGCGGAACGGACTTGGAAGGAATCTGCAACACCGCCAGATCGTGCGGCGGGTCAGTCCCGATGATCTCGGCTTTGTACTTTTTCTTGTCGCTCGTTGTCACTTCCACTTGGCGTGCGTTTTCTATCACGTGGAAGTTGGTGAGGATGTGGCCTTGATCGTCAATAATAAAGCCCGATCCCATGCCCTGCTGCGGCACCGCGCCGTAGAAAAAGTCATAGGCCACGGCGGTGGAAGTAATGTTCACCACGGAAGGCAAAGCTTTTTTGTAGACGGAAATATTGAGTTGCTCTTCCGAATCAAATGCGGGCGGCGCAGCCGAAACCGACCCGCTATTGGAAGCTCCGTTGTCGGCCGACGCGTCAGAAGTCGCTACATGATCCGGACGCGTCACCCACGATGCATCGTGCGATGCCGAGCGGCGGTTGGTAAGCAGATAAAAGAGCGTAACGAGCAGAACGATGAGGACCAGAGGACGCAGCCACTTCATGGGTCACCTTTCAAAAGCCAAACGCTTGGCCAGGACCTTCAGCTCGGCTTGGATCCTTTCCACCTGCTGGCGAGTCCGGTCGAGCGGCCCGGAGTTATCAACTACGTAGTCGGCGCGGCGGACTTTTTCATCGTCAGAAAGCTGGGCTTTGCTGCGGCGTTCTACTTCCACGCGTGCGGCGGAGTCCGGCATTCCGGACCGCAATCCGTAGCGCACAACTTTCTGCTCCGGCTTGCACGTGACTACGATGATCTTGTCAAAACGACCCTTGGCGCCGGCTTCTATGATCAGCGCGGCTTCCACCATGGCCACGGCGTACTGATCCTTGCTGCCCACCTGGTGCATCCAAAGTTCCTGGCGCTTGAGCACCGCTGGATGGACGATCTGATTCAGCTCCTGTACGCGGCCGCCATCAAAGGCGGCGGTGGCCAAACGAGGGCGGTCAATTTCACCGTCGGCGCGAACAATGTCCGGACCAAATTTGTTCACCAGTTCCTGATACACCGGCTGGCCAGGACGGTAAAGCTCGTGAGCGATCGTGTCCGCTTCAATAATGTGCGCGCCCATTTCAGAAAACATCTTCCCCACGGTGGACTTGCCGCAGGCGATTCCTCCCGTAAGGCCGACGCGTACCACGCGTTACTTTCCCCCGCCGCGGCGCATTTGGCACGCCTTTACCGTGTTGGCCATGAGCATGGCAATGGTCATCGGCCCAACGCCGCCAGGAACGGGCGTAAACGCTCCCGCCACGCGGACGACGTGCGGATCAACGTCGCCCACCAGGACCGAGCCTTTTTCCGTAAAAGTTTTTTCGCGGGCGGCGTCGCCGGCAAAGAATTTGTCGAACTCCTTGCGGTCGGTAATTTTGTTGATGCCCACGTCGATGACCGCCGCGCCCGGCTTGACGAATTCTTCGGTCACGAATCCTGCGCGTCCGATGGCGGCAACGATAATGTCCGCTTGCCGCGCAATGGCTGGAAGATTTTTCGTTTTGGAATGGCAGACCGTTACTGTGGCGTTCGCATTGAGCAGCAGCATGGCCACCGGCTTGCCAACAATGTCGCTGCGTCCGATCACCACGGCATGTTGGCCTTCAATGGGAATGTTGCCGCGTTTCAGCATTTCAATCACGCCCGCGGGCGTGCACGGCACCAATCCGGGACGCTGCGTGGAAAGATAGCCCACGTTCATGGGATGAAATCCGTCCACATCTTTTTCCGGCGCCACGGCCATCAGGACTTTCTTCGAATCCACCTGCGGCGGCAACGGCAGCTGGACAAGGATGCCGTCAATTTCGTCGCGCTGGTTGAGCTCGTGCACCATCTTGAG
>JANXPR010000461.1 GCA_025357215.1 Acidobacteriaceae bacterium
TGAGTTCGTGGGCAACTCCGGCGTTGTTGATCAGAACGTCGATCGTTGAATGCCGTTGCTTGATCTGCTGAAATACCGTGTCAATAGAAGACGCTTCGGTGACGTCGCAAACCTGGGTTTCGACTTCCAGTCCATCTTGCAGGAGTGAGCTTGAAGCGGAACGCAATGTTGCTGCGTTGCGTCCGGTGATGATGACTTTATATCCAGCTTTAGCGAACGTCCGGGCGAGAGCCAGACCAATACCCCGGCTTCCGCCGGTGATGACGGCGAGTTTAGCGGAATCGACACTGTGGTTGGAAGGCAGTGGTTTCCTCGGAGGTTAAAGTCAAATCCGCATTAGGCTCGCTTGATCAGTGTCCTCTGTGTAAATCAGTGGTGAAAGCGGTTCTAGAACGATTCGCTCTTTCCGTTCCTGATCAACGCCAGAAATTCCTTTCGCGTTTTGTCCGACAAGCGGAAGCTGCCCAGCATGTGCGACGTTACCGCCGACGAATGTTGTTTTTCCACGCCGCGCATCATCACGCACATGTGGCGCGCTTCAATCACCACGCCTACGCCTTGCGGCTGGATGGCTTCCTGCAATGTCTCGGCGATCTGCACCGTCAGGCGTTCCTGAATTTGCAGGCGTCGGGAGAAAATATCCACCAGGCGCGGGATCTTGCTCAGGCCCACGACCTTGCCGTTGGGAATATAGGCCACGTGGACTTTGCCGTAAAACGGCAACACGTGATGTTCGCACAAGCTGAACATCTCAATGTCTTTTACGATGACCATCTCGTCATAGTTCACGTCAAACAGCGCGCCCTGCAGTACGCTTGCGGGATCTTCATGATTACCCTTGGTCAGGTATTGCAGCGCTTTGGCCATGCGTTCCGGAGTTTTGATCAGGCCATCACGCTCCGGGTCTTCGCCCAGGCGCACGAGTAATTCGCGCAGTAAGTCTTCCGTGTTGGCTCCGGACAGATTGACCGGGCCAGTCATCTTTTTCAACGCAGCTACCTGCTTCACGCTGAGCTCCCTACTTACGGATTTCTTTTCCACCGGCATATTCAAATGAATTCAGCATGGTCTCTTCCACGCGGACTTTCTCAACGTCCGCGAAGTGGAAACCTTCTTCCAATGTACGGTACAGCTCCCGACATAGATTTTCCGTGGTGGGAACCACACCCTGAAATTCCGGCAACGTATTGAGATTCGAAAGGCCGAAACGTTCCACGATTTTTTCGTTCACAAACGTATCCAGATCGGCCAGATTGCAGACCATCCCCGTATGCGAATCCACCTGCCCGGCCACCGTAACTTCAAGAAAATAGTTGTGGCCGTGCCCGTACGGATTATTGCACTTGCCGTAGACCACCTGATTCTCCTCGGCGGACATGGAATCGCTGTGCAAACGGTGCGACGCCGAAAAACGGTACCGCCGGGTCAGATAGGCCTTCATGCCTCACCGTAGTAGTCCACAAAAAGGTCGGGCGTTTCATACACGCGGATGCGATGCAACTCGGCCGTCCGCAGCTTGGTGTTCAGCCGGTCCCATATCGCGATGGCCAGGTTTTCCGTGGTCGGGATGGCATGCTTGAACTCCGGCACCTCATGGTTCAGAAAGCGGTGGTCCAGGGCGTCAATCACCTCGCGGTTCATGATGTCCTTGAGCTGTTTCAAGTCCACCACGAATCCTGAGCACGCGTCCACCTGGCCTTTTACCGTGACTTCTAGCGTGTAATTGTGCCCGTGCCCGTGAGGATTGTTGCATTTACCAAAAATGCGTTGGTTTTCCTCGAGACTGAATTCCGGATTGTTGTAGTAATGCGCGGCAGAAAACTCTGCCTTCCTTGTCAGATAAAGCATCAGAAATCGGCCCTTAAGCCCAAGTCGCTCCTTCGCTTTGATGAGCGGATGACAAGCGGAGGTTCAACAACTTTATACCGCTTGTGTCTTCCGCTTGCAGCGCGGCAGGTCAGGAGCGCAGAAGAAATGACGCCCATTGGTTCACAAGCCGCGATAAATATCCGTCCGGGTCACGGAGTCCCGAAAGCTGCGCTGGGAAAAAGCATCGTCCGGCATTCCGGCGAGATGTTGATGGGCCTTTTCAATCAGCGTTAAATCCTCTGCTTTGGCAGCTGCCTCATCAAGATCAGAAAAAAACAGAGGATATTCAGGACCCAGTAATTCTACCAGTGACGGCAGGCGATTACAGACCACTGGAGTCCGTCGCGCAATACATTCCAAAACGGTGTTGTTCACCACCGTGTCATAAAGATCAAGAAAAACCACGTGGTTGGCCAACAAACGGTCGTAGTCACCAGGCGCCTGGTAGGAAAGAAACTCCACCGTGGACCAGTCAGCGTTTCGGACAGAAGGCTCATTTTCAGCTTCGCGGCGCAGTAGGGCCTCAAGATGAGGATCGGGGGTTGGCCGCGGCGAAAGTAGCGTCTTACGCAGCTTAGTGACTTTCAACAGACTGATGGAATGCAGCCGCCGCAACCACGATCCAACCTGCACGATGCGGCGAACCGGGTTCCCCAGGAAAGCTTCCATGGTGAAATGTTGATCGGCCGGCTCAGTAGGATGAACGATGGCCGCGGCTGGAAGGTTAATCGTTTGCCCCAGCCATGCGCGCATGGTCTCTGAAAACACAAAAATCCCGCGGCAATACGGTTGGCTGGCGCGCCATGCCGGCAATTCAAAAATGGATTGTGGCGCCGAATAATACTCGTGCCATTCAGGAATCCCCGGCGGATTATGGATGATGGCGATCCAGTCATTGCGGTAAGGCAACTTCCCTGAACGCTCATTCTCTTCCAGGTCCCAGCAGAACGTGGCTTCGATGAAGGGATCGATTATCACTCCCTCAGGCTTGAGCAGGGGTTTGAGCGCGTCCAGCGCATAAGCCCAGCCGCTGCGGTGATGCGAAAACGTAAGATGCCGGGCCAAAGACAGCTTTGGTTCCTGAAGAACGATTTGCTCCGTGGGTGCGTTCATTTCCAATGATCACCGATTTGTTGCGATGCTTAGTCCGCAGGCGGTCTTATTGGTCGCGCCGGCCCGGAACCATCACCAGGACAGCTACTTGTGGACGGACCATTTCCACGGAAATCGGTTTATTATAGAGTCTGTGAAAATGCATCGGTTTCTGCTTATTTTTCTGGTCGCTGTCGTCTTCGGCGGTTGCAACCGCAACGCCCGGCTTGGCCTGGTGGGCGGTAAGGCTCCGGACATTATCGTCCAGGACTCAGACCGCAAGGTTTCTTTGCACGATTTCAAGGGAAAAACGGTCGTCCTGAATTTCTGGGCCACTTACTGCGTGCCGTGCATTGAAGAATTGCCATCGTTGATGCAGTTGCAGAAGCAGATGGGATCCAAGATTACCGTGGTGGCGATCAGCGAGGATGACAGCCAGGACAAATACCACGCGTTTTTGAAGAAGTACAACGTTGACCTGCTTACCGTCCGCGACGCTTCGCAGGACAGCAAGAATATCTACGAAACCACCGGCATCCCCGAGACATTTCTGATCGATAAGGACGGCATCGTCCGGCGCAAATGGATTGGCGCCATAAACTGGACTTCCCCGGACATCCTGGACTACTTCAACAAGATGTAAGCAGGTTACTTCTGCGGCTTCGACGAAGAAGATCCAAGTGAAAAACCGACCATACCACCCTCTATTATCTGCTCCGTAGGCACCGGCTTTCCTGCTCCCAGGCAAGTGGAACCGCGCCCATCTTCTGAAAACCGCACATTCAAAGTCGCATCAGTGCAATAAGCTTTTATGCCGGCAGCGGCAGAAATAGGTTCTATTACGAGTTGGTAACTTCCAGCCGGGATCCCCTGACATCCCGAAACGACTATCCGAAAACCGTTGGTGCCGGCGGCCGTTAGCTGCGGCTCAAGATACTCCCCGAAGTTGCTCTTGGCTCCGAGCAAATCAGTAAGGGAACATGCGAACCCGCTATCGGGGTGCTCCCGAGCATACCCAGCTTCAGCAAAAGACATCAATCTGAGTGTGGTTTGAGGGTCAAAGGTCCTAGGTTCTTCGGGCTTGCTACCGGCGCCGCCATCTGCCAGGCTCGCGGTCGTATGCGATGATTTCGATCTGTCCGGCCTGAACTGTTGGAAAAGTTTAGGGTTACCCACCGGCACGTTGATACTTACCACCAAGTTGTTCAAACGCCAGATATTGTCCTGTTTCTTCATTTCCACAGACACCCTGGGCGCGAACGACATCACTTCATCTTCTTGCTCTTTGCCGTCTTGATACGCATGGATGGACAGTTGGAGAGTGTCCAGATCGCCGGAGAGATCATCGCTATCGACCACAACTTCGACCTTTTCCGCCTTCGTTGAATCGCTTGCCGTGAAAAGGATGGATCCGGTATCAAAGCTCTTAAGCTCGTTACCCGACTGTTTCACCATCACCCCCATAGAAGCCAGATATTGAGAAGCCAGCTTACCGCCTGGCTTGGTCAACTCTTGCTGGACCTCCACAGTCAGGTGTTTCAACTGGGCTTCCTGACCGCCGACAATCATTTCAATCAGGGCCTGGCGCGCGGTTTGCGTCCGAGATGGAGCGGGGCGGGACTGCCCGAGTGAGGATAACCCAAATGTCAGGAGGGCGAAGCAGACAACAACTAACTTGATCCTTAGCATGACGTACCTCAAGATTGGCAGCTACCCGGATAGGTTACTCTTCTTTGAAACTAACGACAAGATAGTGTGGGCTAGTCCGCAAGATAGCTGATTTCCATCCGCCGAATAAGAATGCGGGCCAACAGCAGGATCGCCACGGATAGACACAACAAGCCGCCCACGGCCAGCCACGCTGGCACCGGTTCAGCTATCACCGTGAATAGCGCCATGATTCCGTCCGGCGCTAGAGTCACGGGCGAAAGCTGCTTGAGATAGAAGGTGATACTCAGCTTCTGGAGCCACGAAGGCAGCACGGCGTGGAAGGTTTCCCACAACAGCATGAACAGGCCGGGCAGGATTGGGTTCTTAAAGACCAGGCTGAGCGCCATAAACACAGATCCGTAGCCGATACAGGCGAGGACCGTCACGCCCAGATAGGCCATGAGTTGTCCCAGGCCGGGCCCATGGTAGACGTAGTCCCTGCCGGCTGCGCCGTAATGTCCGTACATGAACACGAAAGAGAGCAGTACGGACGTCCCAAAAATAACCGTCGAAGCAGCCACTCCGGCCACGAATTTGCCAAGCACCAGAACTTCACGACGCATGGGTGAAAGAAAGTAGTAGTGCAGACTCTTTTCCACCACTTCTCCGCGAAACAACCAGGTAAATAGTCCGAGACAGCCAAAGAAGATTCCCAAGCGGAGGTAATAGACCTGAAAAATGGTGGCCATCATCTCGGTGTCTACCGGAATCCCAACTCCTACCGAGGCGTGATCCACGATCGCATGCAGCGCGATCAGAAATGTGGGGCCAAAAGCCACGAGGTAGATCCAGATACTGCGGCGCATCCAGATGGCCTTTTTAACTTCAATTTGGAAAATGGCGCCCAGTTGCGACCACCAGAGTTGCCAGGGAGCGTCGCCCCACGATTTACGCGCGGTTGCCATGGAACTCATACCGTGCCTCCGCCGCCGGCGCCGCCGACCAGGTATTGATACACGGAATTCACGTCGTCATCCGCGGGGGCCACGGTTTCCAGCGTAATGTTGTCTTCCACCACGATCTTGTTCAGGATCATATAGAACTCGTCGGCATCGCGGGTACGGATCAAAACGCCGCGCCCATCGTTGTTCAGTTTGGCTTCCACTACGTGGTCTTGTGAGAAAAGACGCGATGCCAGCCGGTTCGGCGCGTCACAACGCACCAGAATCTGCATGGGATGTTCCTTCACCTCGCTGCGGACGCCATGGATCTTGCCTTCCGCCACCACGTAGCCAAAGCTCATCAAGACAACCTGGTCAGAGATTTTGTCCACTTCGTGCAGCACATGGCTGGAAAGAATCACGTGCATGCCCTCCTTGCCTAGCGCTTCAAATAAAGCGATGGTCTCGGCACGGGCCATGGGATCCAGACCATTCAGGGGTTCGTCCAGCACCAGCACCGTGGGATGATGGGCAATCGATTGGCCCAGGCGTATGCGCTGGCGCATGCCTTTGCTGTACCCGGCGACCTTGCGTAGCGCGGCTTCACGCAATCCAACGCGATCAATCGCTTCCCACGCCAACTGATTTGCCTGTACGCGTGTAATTCCGCGTAGCAGCAGAGATTGAAAAACAAACTCGAAACCGGTTACGCCCTTGGGAAACGAATCAAACTGCGTGCAGTAGCCGACGTGGCGGAAGAACTCCTCAGGCTGTTGGGGCGTGAGTCCCAGGACGGTAATGCTGCCCTGTGTAGGACGGACTAACCCGGTCATCAGGTTCATGAGCGTGGTTTTGCCGGATCCATTGGGCCCCACGAGACTGGTCACGCCAGGCGGAATCGTAAGGTTCACTCGATTCACGCCCAACACTTCCCCATAGAACTTGGAGACGTTGTCGAAAACGATTTCTTTTATTTCAGTACTCATCCGCGTGACACCTCACGGGCCTTCAAGCGGGTATTCAGCAGAAAGACGGAAAACGCGCAGAAAGCCAGTACTGACATCCATGCTGCCCACAACGGAAAACTGTCTACATTGGTCCGTGAAAAACCGGCCGGCTCGATTCGGAACAAATGCCGCCAGACGATGACAATCACGTAAGGAAGATCAAGCAGCCGCCCCCACTTCGTTCGCAGCACCAAGTTCATGACTTCACTGAAGGCCGGAAGCAGGAAAAATGTGGCAAACAGCAGCGCAGTCGCCGCAATGCGCCAGCGGACCCACACGCCGATGGCCATTGCCAGGAGCGAGATCAATGCGATCCACAGCATGCAGCCCACAAAGATTGAACCGGCCATCCACAGGTTTTTCCATCCCCATCCGTCACCTTGCAGACCGGCGTGGATGCCAAACAGGATCAATGCCGGGATCCACGTGGTGAGCGATAGCAGACTGGCCAGAACAGACACTTTGCCCACAAGATATTCCGCGCGCGACAACGGACGGCTCAGATAAAGTTGGATAGAACTATTGGCAAAGTCCTTGCTGATCATGCCCGGAGCGCCCCATGCCGTAAGCACGAAGCCCATCCAGCTTTCAACGGCGAGGAAGTTCAGAAACCATTTATTGTTGACTTCCAGCACATTCCCCATGCGGACGCCCAACAGGGCCTGCGCGGCGCTGCTGTGCATCAGATAGATGAACGCCAGCCCAATCAAAAATGGCACGATACACACTACTGTATACGCCGTGAACAGACGTGACTCAAACAACGTGGAAAATCCATAACGCGAGAGCACGGTAAAGCGTGACCAAGTGGGCGTCATTGCGCCCCGGTAAGCCTTGTACGTGCGTTTATAAACTGCCATTGGTGGCTCCCGGCGCGGGTGGCGGTGGCGGCGGGGCGGAGTTGCTGGCCGTCGTATGTGCAGCGCCGTCCGTTATGTTTGCGTTTCCATGCATCGTAGTTGCGTATCCATTCATTCCTTTTGCTTCGCCATTCATGGCTTTCAGGAAGATGTCTTCCAGGGAGTCCCGACGATAGTTCATACGGCGAATTTGCACGGAATGTTCCGTGGCCAGCCGGTAAAGCTGGCGGACTTCTATGTTGTCCGGCAATACGATTTTTAAACGGCCGCCGCTGAAGCTGGCGCATTCGCACCCCAGCAATCGGACGGAATCCACGAAGCCGTTCCCTTCTGTGACTTCCAGTTCAAGAAATTTGAGATTCGCTTTGCGCTCTTCTTCCAGGTTGCACAGTGCGGCGATTCGTCCTTCTTTCAGGATGATCACTTGATCGCAACATTCCTCAATATCGCGCAACAAATGGGACGAGATCAGGACGGTTACTTCGCCGGTGTCGCGTATGTCGCGCACCAGTTGCAGCATGCGCTGGCGGGCTTCAGGATCAAGGCCGTTGGTAGGTTCGTCGAGTAGTAAGAGCCGCGGGCCGTGGGCGATTGATTGGGCCAGTTTGGCCAGCTGCTTCATGCCTAGCGAGTACGTTCCCACTTTGCGGTAGCGGGCTTCGCCTAGTCCCACATAGAAGAACGCTTCGTGGGCGCGCTCCATGGCTTCGTCAGCGGGCAAGCCAGAGAGCTCAGCCATGTAGCGGACGAACCGCACGCCGCTCATGTCCGCGATGAAGGCGTCACTTTCCGGCATGTAGCCGATGACCGAGCGCAGTTCGCGCATGTGAGTCCGCGTGTCTTTGCCAAAGATGCGCGCGGCCCCAGCCAGAGGTGGATAGAAACCCAGCAGCGTGTTGATCAGCGTTGACTTGCCCGAGCCATTGGGGCCCAGCAGCCCGATACACTTTCCGGACAGCGTGCCAGAGAGCCGGTCAAGAATCAACCGGCTCCCTAACTGGACTTGTAGATTGTCGAGTTCAATGACTGGGTCCATTCATTCCTTTTTTGCAATCAGTGGGCGTGTGCTTGCAGCCCACCGGGTTGTGCCATTTTCATGAGCGTTGAAAGCGCCAGAGTGTTCAGATCCAGCCCAAAGAAACGGCTGGCGCTGGCCACGCGAATCGCGTTGGGTTCACCGTAAGCGCACACCACGCTGGGTTTAGTTTCAGCCGCCAGCTGTTGCAGTGACTGCAACTGCGAAGGCGAAAGCTGCTGCATGATCGGCCCCACCACCGGAGACAGGTTCTGGTAGAGCAAAGCCGAAACGTCTGCATGCTGGTCTTGCGGCAGCAACCCGCGGAAACTATCAGACCGGGCCAGCGAGTTCCCGCTCTGGCGGATGTTGATGGCGTTCATCACCAGGGCTTGCGTTGGAGCAATGATCATGTAGCCGTCAGTAAACGTGTAGTGGGCTTCAACGGACTTCGTGCTGTCCGTCCCGATAATCGTGTAGTACGTCAACCCATTGGCGGACGATTGACTGAGCTTAATGCTCTGGTCAGGGTTCTTGATGTGCGCGTTGCCGTCAGCAACCAACTGCTGGATCGTGCTCTGCAAACGGCCAGGGTTATAGACCTCAACCACCACTTTCCACGCCGGCGTGGGAAGCAGCGGACCATCAAGAGCGAAGGTGACTTCGCCACCCAGCGTGTCTGCCAGGTCCTGATGGAGATTGATCTTCAATTCCGCCTCGCCCTTGGCAATGTGGGCCTTGGCTTCAGGACCGGCGGTGTTGGCCAGATTGAAAATGTCGTCCAGAATCTGCGCGGGACTCTTGGTGATGAAGGCTCCCGCGGCGGCCGCGTCCTTGGAAACGTACTCAAGCCCGCCGATGGGCGCTGGTGCTCCCAACCATGAAGCCACCGCGTGACGTGGACCAGTGAAAGTTAGCTCCGCACGGTTCGTCACCTTGCCGGCGATGTCTTTGCGTTCGGCAATCAGGTATTGAACCTCAGCCAAGCCTGTGGCCTGCAAGTGATTCGCGTGTCCCTGTGCGGAATGAGACGCATCGATATGATGACTACCGGCCATGACTTGCAAATTCGCCGCAAATAGCAATCCTACGCCTTGCTGGTAGGCAGCAGTGATGCGCTGTCCGAAAGGCGTGCCGGCAAAGCCTCCGGCCTGGGATTGATTGAGCGCGGCGTTCAATTGTTGTAGCGGAGCAAGATCAGCCGCGGCGGCAACCATGTCCGGGCGTACCAGTACGAACAAGCTTCTGTTCTTGCCTTCTTTCGCTGAAGCAATGTCCGTCTGATCGAAAACGCGGACGCTGTTGGCTTTTTTACCGGCTAGCTTGGCGGCTTGCTGTTCAATGAACGGCCGCAAGCCCGCCTTCTGCACTTGAGCAATCGCCAGCGGCGTGTGAGTATTGCCGTCTTGCGATACGGAGAACACAATCTCATTCCCCACGAACTGGCTCAAGTCATGAATGTATTCAATGACTTCGTCATAGCTGGCGCCGCGTTTCTGGGACTCCGCCTGCTGCCACCAGTCGCGTAACACCTGGCTTTCCTGAAGTTCCTGCTGGAACAGTTTGTTGGCCTGGTCCACGGCGTCGCCTAGATTGGGAATGCTGGCGTACAAGATGGTATTGCTGTTGAGCACCGGCAACAAAGCGCTCTGGTAGCGCAGGTCAGGCAGTTTTACGGTTGCCAGCTTGTTTTCAAGATGCGCGAACTCGGCCAGCAGCGCCAAATGCTTGTCCAGATTCTGGCTCCAGGCAATTTCCTGTTGCACGGGGACGGGCGCGGCCGCGTCCGTGGTGGTCTGGTCGCCGGCATGCAAAACTTCAGAGCGCGTTCCCATGTTCAATCCGACGGAAGCCACATGGACTTCCCCTTCGATCACTGAGACGCGTGAGCCTTTGATCCCGCTGTTCACGGAAAATACCGTGCCGGTAACCGCCACATTCAAATCACGCGCGTTCACATAGAGGTGACCGGAACTGCGCTTGGCGGCTTGCACGATGATGTTGCCGCGATCCAGTGCGATGGTGGTGTCTTTGCGATGCATGGAGACAGCGAACTCCGCGCGCTCGTTCATTTCCACCAGTGACCCGTCAGCCAGGCGCAACATGGCTTTGGATCCGGCGGACGAACGGACACGTTCGCCTTCCTGGATTTCATCGCCGGTTTTGAGCGCTTGGTCGTTGCCGGTGAAGCCAACGCGATATAGGCCTCCGCTGAGCGACTCAACGCGCGCGCGCATGCCGCCAGGAGTAGCGATAAAGCGGTCTTGCGCAAAGTAGATGGAAACTCCGGCAATTAGTACTGCGGCCGCAGCCATAACCCAGCGCAGATGGCCTTGCGTGGCCCTGGGCAATTCGGTCTTCCAGGGCAACGGAGCCGCCGCGGTTTTGCCGCGCTCAGCTTCATGACGGCAGTCAACGCATTCGTGCAGGTGGTCTTCCACCAGCAACGCGCGGGCTGGAGAGAGCTGGTCGGTGCGATATTGAATCAGAAGCAAACGGACGTCACCGCAACCACGGATGGCATCAACGCTGGCGCCAGAGGTAGAGAGTTCCTGATTGAGCTGCTGCCAGGTGCGGTCCCCGGCGGTGCGGACGGCATCCGCGGACGGCTGGTCAGCCCGCAAGGCCGAGATAGCCTGCTCCAGATTTTCTTTCGGATTTTTTTCTTGATAGTTCATCGTCCACTCCTCGCCTGCGCTTTGAAATCTTTTTTGAGTTGAGTACGCGTACGGTGCAGGATCACGGCCACCACGGCGGGAGAGGTCTTCATCATCCCGGCAATTTCACGGTTGCTGTAATCCTCAATGAAGCGAAGCACAAACATTTCCGCCGAACGCGGGTTCAGCCGCGCCAGCGCATGCCGTAACCAGTCACGCAGCTCCGTGCTGCGGCCGGCGGTGGCCGCGGAGACCGCTTCCACCGGATCAGTCTCGTCGTCCAACGACGAAAACTGCGCTTCTTTTCTTCGCCGCAATATGTCCAGAGACGCATTTACGGCAGAACGCCGCAAGTAGGCAGGCATGTTGGTGATGTCCGGCCAGACTTCCTGCCGGACCAAACGCAGAAACACGGTCTGCAAAGCGTCTTCCGCGTCACCGGGATTACCGGTCACGCGATAAGCCGCCTTAAAGACCAGGTCTTTGTGCTGCACAAAAACCTGTTCCAGCTCCGGCCTGGGTTGTTCCCCGGCCAGCGCCGCTGCGTTCATGCTGGAAATTTGCATTGTGGCTTGCACTTGAGTACGGTACTCCTCTCACCAGTAGTGACGAGGAGAAGCTCTCTTTATTAACCGGAAGCCCAGAAATTAATTCTGCGCTTTCCCGGTCTGAAAGTCATTACGAGCATGTCACGTGGAAAGTTCCCCAAAGGAAAAGGCCCGCCGGACGTGTTCCAGCAGGCCTTTGGAAATCAAGGAAACTAGTGGATTGGTTCCCATTTCTGGCACTCGGCAGCCGTGATGGGGCTGGTAAGTGGAGGTCCGGTGCGTATTCGCACCACGCAGTCTGATACAGAACAGTAACTGCGTGTCCCCGTGCTGGTTTCAGTCGGGCTGGCCACCACCACGTATTCATCGCATAGCTGGTTCTTGCATGTTGCTGACATGCCGAAGCGATAGCCGTCTTTTGTGCACCAAGTTCCAGAAACACAGCTGACCCCGCCCAGCCTTTCGTCCAGCAGACAGGCGTGCTGCTCTGAGGCGTTCTTGCCGTCGTCGCAGGCGCCGCCGCCTCCCGGCCCGAGCGTAGCCAGGTCAGGAGCATAGCCGCGGTCCGGATATTCCGTCAGGTAGCTAATCTGCGCGGTGTTAATGGTCCGTACACTGGAAGCTGCCGCGGACTCGTTGGCTGCCATCCTGGAGCGGAGCAGGTTGGGAATGGCGATAGCAGCCACCACCATAATGGTTCCCACGCCCATTCCGCTGTTGTTGCTGGCCTGGCGGATCATAGTTTCTTCACCGTACAAAGCGCCTACGCTCGGTTTACCGGCCAACAAGCGCGGGAGAAACTGCGCTGAGTCCGGACTGAACTGCCGCATCATGGGCTCCAGCATCGCTCCGATATTCTGGTACATCAGGGCCGACGCATCCACCGGATATCCCTGCGGCATGGATTCGTGCAGCTTGTTTGACCGGCCCAAGGAATCGCCGCTGCGATGGGTCTTGATGGCCGCAGCCAGCATTTCATGCGTGGACGCCAACACCAAGTAGCGGTCCACCATGGCAAAGCTCAGGTCCGGCTGCTTGGGGCCGCTGGGACTGGGCACGGAATAAACGGTCACGCCGTCTTCCATGTGGCTCTTGGGGTTGGCGCCGGTGGCCGAAGCCAGCAAATTTATTGTCTGCATCAATCCATCTGGATCGCTCGTCCCCAGGATTGTTTTCCACGCCGGCGTTTCCGGATTGCTCGAATCGATTTCAAAAATCACTTCGCCGCTCAGCTTGCTCAGCAAAGCGTCGCGCAGGTTAACGTTCAACGCGCCTTCCATCTGCCCCAGACTAGCCATGCTGTGCGCGCCGGAGGCTTCGTCAATGGCTTTCAAATCATCGAACATCAGCGCGGGGTTCTTGAGGCGGAACGCAAACGCCATGGGCGAGTTGGGAGAAACAAAATCGAGTCCGCCCATATGTCCGGGAGAGGCCAGCCATGATGCAATGCTGCGCCGCGGCCCGGTAAACGATAATTCCGCATGGTTCGGAGCATGTCCTGGGGTATCGGCTTGTTCCCAGATCAGAAATTGAGCGTCACTAAATCCGGTGGCCTCCAGAATTGAGTCGTACGGCTTGGTTTCCTTGGCAAGCGCGCGCATGAGTTTCTGCAAATCCACGCCGGCCAGGATTTCCGCGCTGTTTTCATAGGACCGATTCAGGCGAGCCCCGAAAGGAGTGGAGGCAAACCGGCCACCGCGCAGATCGAGTTGTTTGTTCGCCTTGGTCAAAGTCGGGAGGTCCGGCGAGATTACCAGAAAGTCCGGACGCACCAGGACCATGATTTTATCTTTCGATCCCGCAGGCGCCACGGCAGGCAGAGTCGCCGGATCGTAGATCAGCATCGAAGCAGGGGATTTGCCGGACAAATCCTTCCCCAGTTTGGCGAGAAAGGCTTTGACCCCGGGCTTTTTGATTGCACACACCAACAGCCAATCAGTTTTAGAACCGTTTTCGCTACCGGAGACCACGATCTCATCACCCAAGAACCGAAACAACTGGTAGAGCTTGTCCAGATTGCTCTCGAATTCGGGGTTGTCTTTGGCCATGTTGTGCTGCCACCAATCGTTGAGCGCCGCGCTCGACTTGCGTTCCTCCTGAAGGATGGTGAGAGCCTGGTGGAGAGCGTCTCCATAGTTGGGAATGGCCAGATAGTATGCGGTATTCTCAGGAAGCAAGGGCAACACGCGGCTCTGGCTGCGCGCCGCCGGCAGTTTGATTTCCTGCGTGAACCGGGTTACCAACCGTGTGACTTCGTCTCGCAGTCCTGGATATTTGTTGAACTCGTCGGTGATCGGATCAGTCTTTTTGGCTGTGCTGCCGGCCGAACTCTGATCTGAAGAACTGTTACTGGATTGTCTGGCCGCCGGCTTATTCTGGATGGCGAACGCCGAGCCAGTCATCGTTATGGCGAGAGCGGTTGATGTGAGAGCGACAGTAACTGCAAAATACATCCCTTGTTTCAAGACGTTGCAAAAGTGGCGCATTCTTTTCTCCGGAAAGCTTCTTTCGAATCGGGCGTTTCTTGACCGCTGTGTTTTTTCTGGTTGAATCTATAACCACCCAAACCTTCTATGAGCGTCGCGATACTATTAGTTCTACACTGCGGTTTCAGCTTCTCAATCTAGAAGCATCTTATCCCAAACTATCAGGCCTGCCGGAATCCTGGGGCCATGTACGTCAAGTGTCTGCCAGGGAGCAAGTCTGTTCCCCCGCGGGTTGCCAATTTTAGCCGCGCATTGCACAATGCTCTCCGCCCTATGCACATTGAACTGCCAGCATCATTCAACGTGACCACGCATTTTATTGACCGCCACCTGCCTGAAGGCCGTGGCGACAAAGTGGCCATTGAATGCGGCGATGACCGCGTTACCTACCGCCAGTTGCTGGAACGCGTGAACCGCTGCGGCAATGCGCTGAAAAAACTGGATGTGCGGCGCGAAGAACGCGTGGCCCTGCTACTGGTGGACACGCCGGACTTTGCCTACTGCTTCTTTGGGACCATTAAAATGGGCGCCGTAGCCGTGCCGGTGAACACGTTGCTGAAACCGCACGAATATGAGTACGTGTTGAACGATTCGCGGGCGCGAATTCTGATCGTAAGCGATTCCCTTTTGCCGCAAATCCTGGCCATCCCCAAAGCGAATCTGCGCTATCTGGAGACGATCGTTGTTTCCGGCAAGACCGTGACGGATGCCGAAGTCAACGCCGGCGGCCTTACGCTACAAAAACTTCTCGACGAAAGCTCATCTGAGCTCGTCGCCGAAATTACAAACAAGGACGATGCTGCCTTCTGGATGTATTCATCCGGCAGCACGGGATTCCCTAAAGGCTGCGTCCATCTGCACCATGACATGGTGGTATGCGCGGAGCACTATGCGAAAGCGGTTCTGAAGATCACCGAGCACGACCGTTTCTTCAGCGTAGCGAAACTCTTCTTCGCTTACGGACTGGGCAACGGACTCTACTTCGCACTCTCCGTTGGCGCGACGAACATTCTCTGGCCCGGATCGCCATCTCCCCCAAATATTTACGGCGTGATTGAGCGCCATAAGCCGACACTCTTCTTTTCCGTGCCGTCTAACTATTCCACGCTGCTTATTTATCAAAAGGAAGGCGGCGGAGAGTTTGATTTGTCTACTGTGCGGCACGCCGTCTCCGCTGGCGAAGCGTTGCCGGCCACAATCTTCAACCGTTTCAAAGACCGCTTTGGCATTGAGATTCTTGACGCCATCGGGTCGACCGAAGCGCTGCATATGTTCATCGCCAACCGGCCCGGCGCGGCGCGTCCAGGATCGAGTGGACAAATTCTGCCCGGGTACGAAGCCCGCATCGTGGACGAGCACGGTAAAGACGTCCCGGACGGCGAAATCGGCAACCTGTTGATCAAAGGCGATGCCACTTGCTCCTGCTACTGGAACCAGCACGAGAAGACCAAGGAAACGATTCAAGGCCAGTGGCTGCGGACCGGCGACAAATACTACCGCGATGCCGACGGCTACTACTGGTACGTGGGCCGCTCGGACGATATGCTGAAAGTGAAAGGCATGTGGGTAAGTCCGATTGAAATTGAAAGCACGCTGCTGGAACATCCAGCCGTGCAGGAAGCCGCCGTGGTTGGATTTGCCGACGGCAACGAACTGGTGAAACCCGCAGCTTATGTGGTTCTTCGGTCGGGACAGGAAGGAACGTCACAGATGAGTGACGACATCAAGAAGCATATCGCGTCGCGACTGGCCGCTCATAAATGCCCGCAGCTATTGGAATTTGTAGCCGAACTCCCAAAGACAGCTACAGGGAAAATCCAGCGCTTCAAGCTTCGGCAGGCGGCCAGCCATTCGGACATGCGATGACTGACAATCAGCAAAGAATCAAAGAAATGGGGTTGCTTCACGTCATACGTGAACAGCCGGCGCTTTTTCTAGGCGAGCGAACGCTCACAGGGCTCTGGCACTATTTGCACGGCTACTCTGCCGCAATGTGGATTACACGGATGATCCCGGATTCTTTTTGGTCTCTGACGATCCCGAGTTCTATAAGCAGAACCGCTTTGAACCGACCCTTAACTCATTCAGACTTCGGGTGCCAAGCACGGCCGGAAAGCTCAATATTCTCGACTCCGCGACGTTCGAACGCTGGCAACAAGAAGCGAATAATGAAGATTCCCGGTTAAGAAAGAAATAAACCCAGCGTCACTCTCTTGTGAAGTCTGAAATTTATGCAAGCCAGCCGGGAACTTTCGTTCCTTCTCTGACGTATATAGTTCATTGGGAAACGTGCATTCATACCCCTTTGCTTCTTCCCACACGTTTCCTGTTCGTCTGACGGCGCTGCCAGGTTGTCGCGCATGGAACTAAACGGTCAAAAAAAAGTTTTATGACCGGTGGCCGCGCCGCCGGATGAATTTTAAATAGCTTGAGGATTTGGATCCAACAACTGGAAGGTGGATCCTTTCGTGAAACGAGTTTTCAACCGTAATTCAGCCAGGGGGGCAATATGGCTTGAGACGGGTTAGGACATTCGTTGCCGGCCTGGCGGCCGCAATGCTTTTGGCGGGCAGCCTGACGGCAGCCGACGCCAAAGACGGCCGGATGCAAATGCAACTGGCGCCCGGACAGGCCCTGAAACTGGAACTCAGTTCCGGCAACTATCGCATTGAGCCGGGAGCTTCCGACAAACTGGTGGTCATCAGCCAATCCGCGGACAAAGCGGCCAAACCCCGTTTTGGCGTGGATACCAGCGCCAAGCAAGCGTCCCTGAAGGTGGACGCTCCGCCGGACTACGCCGCCGTAATTCAAATTCCGCGCAATACTGACCTGCACATACGCCTGAACGGCGGACAATTGAACGTTACCGGCATTGAAGGCGATAAAGACATTGAATCGCATGCCGGGACCATCCGCGTGGACGTGGGCCGCCCGGAAAGCTATTCCAAGGTGGACGCTTCCGTAGGCGTTGGACACATTGATGCCCGCGCATTCCAAGCCGAGCAGGAAGGCTTTGGACGCTCATTCCGCACGCAAGGTCCAGGACGTTTCCGTCTACATGCGCATGTGGGATCAGGGGACATCACGTTCTTTTCGGGAACGATGTAGGTCCAGCAATTGCTCTTTAAATTGGCTATTCGAGATTGGTTATTCGAGATTGGCTAATCGAGAGACGCTAGCGTTCGGCGCAAGCCTTCCGTGAACTCTTGTTCCGGTGTGATCAGGCTGGCCACCAGATAGCCGTCGCCGGGAAAATCATAAAAATGTCCGGGATGGATGTACACCTGACGTTTTTCCAAAAGCTCAATCGCCAGTTCCTCATCCGGTCGCGTCGCCGGAACACGCAGCACGGCATACCATCCTCCTTCCACTTGCAATCGCGAACAATGTTTGTTGGCGGCGAGTTGTGAATCGAGCTCCGCCAAGTTCGCGCGCACTCGCGCCATGAGCTGCTGCTGAAAACTGTAACGCTGCTCCAGCAATACAGGTGCCGCCAGTTGCACTGGCGTATTCAGTGACAAATACGTATCGGCGATCATCTCCAGCCGCGCCAGCGCCTCCTGCTTTTCTTTTTCCGGGCCACAGGTGATCAGCCACGCCAGCTTCATTTGCGGCAAGCCGGAAATTTTCGACAAACCGCTCATGGTGAAAGTCAATGCTACGCTGCTTCCGTTGTTCGCGGCAAAGCTGCGTTGCGGAGCGCCAGCCAGATTGAAATCCAGAAACACTTCGTCGGCGATGATGGCCATCTTGTGTTTGGTGCAGATCGTGTTGAGGCGGTCCATTTCCTGCGGCTTCGTGTAGTGTCCGGTGGGATTATTCGGATGTACCACGATCACCGCGCGCGTCCGCGGCGTGATGGCCTGCTCCACCGCATGGAAATCGATGTGCCAGCCGTGATCGTAAAAGAGAGGATAACGGCGAAGCTTGACGTCCTGTATGTCGGCCAGAAAATCGAACAGCGGGTAGCTGGGCGTGGGGATCAGAACCTCATCGCCGGGATTGCATAGCAGTCGAAATACAAACGAGTAAGCTTCACTTGTACTGGTAGTTAAGTACAAATCCTCAAGCTTTACTTGAATTTGTTGTTTCCCGTAATACTGCTGCGTCGCTTGCCGCGCAGACGCCAATCCATGCGCGTCAGGATTGTATTGCAAGCCTGCCGGTTGACTCAGTGCTTGCAGGATCGCCGCCTGATCGTAGGTAAAACCGCACTCGGTAGGATTCGACGCTGTCAGGTCCAGCACTTCCCCGCCGCTCGCGCGCACACGCGCCAATGCCTCTGACAGCCGATTGGTCTTTAGGTCCCAGTTAGTGCGGTCGGCGAACATGCTTGGATTTATAACAGAGTCACTTGCCCGGACTGGTTTGCGTCGGGCCATTCGGCGGGTCATTTAGCTAACGGAACAGGTGCTACGGGACAAGCCGGCCCTGCCGGGCAGTCCGGCACCATAGCGGGAAGGCTGGTGACCTTGCCACGATAACGGTAATCGCGCAGGCCATCGACGCCGGTCCATGCGGAGTGATACGCGGTGTATAACGTGCGGTCTTCTTCGCTCACCCACTCGCCGGTTGGCAACTGGTTTTCGAGTAAGTAGGCAATTCCCTTTTGCACCAGCGGATCGGATTCCATGCCGAACGCTTTGAGCGTATCCAGGCACTCGCCGATCATCTCCGGGTCTTCGCCATCTTCCGTCATGGACTTGGCCAGCATGTGCTTGATGAAAGCGACTTCATCCGGCAGCAGCGCAGGATCAATCTGTTTGGAGTTGTACCAGTTGAGCGTATAGATGTAATGCGTCACGGCGTAGAACAAGTCGAATTCCAAAGAGTCGTCGTCGGTGGTGTAAGGACGCATGCGAGGGAGCCACTTGGCAACATCTTCGTAGTGCGCGCCCAGTGTTATTCCGTACACGTCACCAAAGCACGTCGTAATCAGCGCGTCATGCCAGAGCTTTACGCCCAGATCGCGATCTTTAGGCAGTGGACCGTGTACTGCATCAAACCCTAAGTAGTCCATCATTGTGTACCGTCCGGCGGCCCGGCGCAATTCGGCTTTGTACAAGGGATCGGTAAACCCCAACAAGTCGGCGATATATGCAGTGCCTACCAGGTCGCCGATGGTGTCCGGGGTGGCGTCCTTCGGCACGTGACGATTGGCTTTTCGCCATTTTGTAGCCGCTTCGTAGGCCATGCGCAATGCAGACAAGCGCAGTTGGGGATCGCTCGAAGTATGCGCGATGGTGTAGAAGCACCACATCAGGTCGCCACCGTGCCCGGCAAAAGCCACAGGATTGTTCGCCGTGCGGTGAAGAAACTCAAGTGCGCGGTGAATGGCTAGCTTCCGAGTGGGAATTTGGGGGACGTGCGTTTGCTGCGGTTGCGTCTGGCTGTTGTCGCTTTGAAAGTCATGGCTCCGGCCTTCTTGGCTATAGCCGAACGGAGTGACTGCTGTGAGCGACAGTAAGAGGAGGCCGCGAAGGAGTGGACGCACGGGCGGATTATAACGAAGACCAGTAACGGAACCGACTATCCGAGGGAAGGTAAAAGAAAAGGGCTTTCTCGAATGCATTACACACATTCGAAAAAACCCTTATTGAGGAGAGGGCTAGACTTTCTGCACAGCCTGCGCCAGGTTGACCAGGCTGCTTTTGGCATCGCCGTACAACATGCCGGTTACGGATTTGAAGAACAGAGGATTTTCCAGTCCGGAGAAGCCTTTGCCCTTGCCGCGCTTGAGGACTACCACGGACTTGGCCTTGTCCACTTCAATGATGGGCATGCCGGCAATCAAGCTCTTGGGATTGTCGCGCGCATCGGGATTGACCACGTCATTGGCGCCGATGACCACGGCCACGTCCGTCTGCGGCATCTCAGGATTGATCTGATCCATTTCCCACAGTGACGAATACGGCACGTTGGCTTCCGCGAGCAGTACGTTCATATGTCCGGGCATGCGTCCGGCAACTGGATGGATCGCGTACTTCACCGCCACGCCGCGTTCTTCCAGCAGATTGCCTAGTTCACGGCAAGCGTGCTGCGCTTGCGCCGTGGCCATACCGTAACCAGGGACGAACACAACCTGATTCGCATAAGCAAGTTGCACGGCAACATCGTCCACGGTGACTTCGCGCATCGTTCCGCCGACGCCGCCAGTGTCGGTCCCCACAACGGCTCCAAAGCCGCCGAACAACACGTTGGTGATCGACCGGTTCATGGCCTTGCACATCAAGATGGAAAGAATGAAGCCGGAGAAACCGTCGAGCGTACCGGCGATGATCAGCACGTTATTGCCGAGCACAAAGCCGGTTGCGGCCGAAGACAGACCCGCGTAAGAGTTCAATAACGACATGACGACCGGCATGTCCGCCGCGCCAATGGGGATGACCAGCATGACGCCGAACAGGAACGACAAACCGACGAGCGTGAAGAAATAAATATTGGCATTCGCCGCGCCAGGATCCATCACCCACAGAACGAAACATGTGACCATGCCCAAACCGATGGCCAGATTTACAAAATGCTGGCCTTTGAACTGGATCGGAGTACCGCGCATGAACTCCTGGAGTTTGGCCGCGGCGATGAGACTGCCCGTGACCGTCAAAGAGCCCAGCATGACTTCGAGTCCGAGGGCGCCCATTTTTACTCCGCCCATGGAATTTCCGTGGATAACGTATTCCGCTATGCCGACCAGTGATGCGGCCAACGCGCCGAAGGCGTGGGACAACGCGGTTCGTTGGGGCATGGCGGTCATCGGCACCATCGCCATCGGAATTCCGATAGAGCTTCCCACGACCAAGCCGACGGCGATCCACAGATAGTTATGGATGTCAGGATGGAACAGCGTACCCAGGAGAGCGGCCAACATTCCGGCGGCGGCCATGATCATGCCGCGGCGCGCGGTGTCCGGATGGCTCAGGCTCTTCAGGCCCATGACGAACAGGCATGACGCAATGAGATAGGTTGCTTCCAGGATATAGCTCGGATGGGTCACTTTTTCTCCTCCGCCTTCACTGTTTCCTTTTTGCGGAACATCTTGAGCATGCGATCGGTGATCAGGAATCCGCCGGTCACGTTGATCATGGCGGAAGTCACGGCAGCGCAGCCCAGCAATGAAGCCAGCGTCTGATGGTGTTCATAGGTCGATCCGGCAATCACCAGCGAGCCGATGAGAGAAATACCGGAAATGGCGTTCGTCGCCGACATCAGTGGCGTATGCAACAGCGGAGGCACACGCGAGATCACCTGGTAACCGAGAAACGCGGCCAGCGCGAACACATAAAGTGACGAAATCACCACGGCAGGATCGAGAGCGGTCTTGCCGGCTTCCCCGCCCGCCACGAACAACGCGGCGAGTGTGACCGCGGGATGAAATAAAACATGTATCATGCAATTCTCCTGTGATTAAGCCTTGTGTGAGTAAACCTTGTGTAAGTAAACAAGGTGCGATTAAGCCACTGGTTTTCCCAACACGGCTGCCACTGCGGGATGGACGCTTCCGCCCTGGAAGGTAACGCAAGAACCTTTCAGGATTTCGTCCGCCATATCCATCTTCAACGCGCCCTTCTCGATGATCAGTCCGAGGAAGGTGATCACGTTGCGCGAATAAAGCTGGCTGGCGTTTCCGGCCACGGTGGCGGGAACGTTCAACGGTCCCATGATCATCACGCCGTTGTGATTGATGGTCTCACCGGCCTTGGTGTAAGCGCAGTTGCCACCGGTTGCCGCCGCCAAGTCCACGATCACCGCTCCGGGTTTCATGCTGTTCACGGCTTCTTCGGTCAACATGAGCGGAGCTTTGCGTCCGGGAATCTGCGCGGTGGTAATCACCACGTCAGAAGTTGCAGCGTGCTTGGCCACCATGTCACGACCAAGTTTCAGCGCTTCCGGCGTTAATTCTTTGGCGTAACCACCGGCATCCTGAGTTTCAAGGCCGCCCAAGTCAACTTCCAGGAACTTGGCGCCAAGTGATTTCACGTCCTGCCCGGCTGCCGCGCGGACGTCATACGCTTCTACAACGGCGCCGAGCCTGCGCGCCGTGGCGATGGCCTGCAATCCGGCAACGCCGGCGCCCAGCACCAGAACTTTCGCCGGTGGCACGGTGCCTGCCGCTGTCATCAAAAGCGGGAACATGCGCGGCAAGTTGTCCGCGGCCATGATTACGGCTTTGTATCCAGCCACAGTGGCCATGGATGACAAGGCGTCCATGGATTGCGCGCGCGTGATGCGCGGAACCAATTCCATTGCGAACGCCGTGAGCTTCTTGGAAACGATCGGCTCCAGCTTCGCCGGTTCGTCCAACGGACGAAAGAACCCGATAAGAATCGTGCTGGGCTTCAGCTTGGCGTAGTCGTCGTTTTCCAGCCGGTTGACGCAGGCCACAATGTCCGCGCCGCTCAACACGGTTGCACGGTCCGCCACGCTGGCGCCCGCTGTGGTGTAATCGTTGTCGAGATAACCGGCTTTCAAGCCGGCACCCGCTTCCACAAATACTTCAACGCCGCCGCCCATAAGTTTCTTGGCTGACTCCGGCACCAGCGCCACTCGAGCTTCGCCTGGCTGCTTTTCCAAGGGGACCGCAATCCTCATATACCGATATCCTCTCTTGAGAACCACAACTGAGGTTGAAACGCTTAATTAATGCGCCGACCATTATTAATGAATTCAGGTGTTTACGAAAGTATGTACTTTAAATGCTGCCGCTTGCCGGGGGCTGTGACGAAGATCACGCTGGCTGGTTTTGGTGTGGTCGCAAGGGGAACGATTCACCGCGGAGACGCGGAGAAAATTAAGAGCGAGCTTACCGCAGATTCACGCGGATGAACGCGGATGAGGTATCCCTTTTGCCCATTTGGTCCGGAGAGGACGCCCGCAACCATCAAGACCTTTTCCCGATCCTCCCAAGAATACCTTTCAACTGCTCCAGTTCGATTCCTTCGGCCACTAGGCGAAACCGGGCCGTTGGCTGCTCCAGTGCCGCGAAAACGACGAGCACCTTCTTGTAAATCCCTCCAAACATTGACGTTTCAACGATGCTGGCTTCGATCCCGGCAATACGAACCGGCCATTCGGCGACCTGTTGCATCGGACCGCCCGTGCTGGGCGCCGTTGGAGCCCAGATGTTGAGCGTGAGTGTGGCGCCGCTTTTCGTTTTCCAAATGCGCTCCTCGGTGTAGACGTTCCCCATTTGCGGAGGGCCCCAGCTGTACGGCTCGTCTTTGGCGTTCGAATGTTCGAGCGCGAATTCTTCAGGCAACGAGAATACAAAACGTTCGACCGGAAACTTGTTGTACTTGGTAAACATGGTTGAACTCCGCAGGGCGAGGATGTCTCACAAGCGTGCCCAGAAATAGTAATTGATTGGCGATAGAAGGGTTTTTCGAACCTGGACTCAAGCGGCCGTTAGTGCGGCAGATATCCGACGTTAGTGTGGAAGATACCCATCTTCGAGCGGCAATTTGCCGTCAACCTTGAGTACGCTCACCGTTTTGGTGATTGAGCGGACGTCGACCAGGCCAACGGCGCCGGGCGTGGTCTCGATAAGATGAATGAGTTGGGCGTCTGAGTCTACCCAGAGGATGGAGTTCTTGTGCGTGGCAACGAATTCCTTGGCTTCCGCGCGGACATCTTCCAGAGCCGTTGCAAGACTTGCTGGGTCATGGCCGAGTTGCGGCTCAGGATGACCACAATGTCGTTTCCGCCAGACCAATGGCGGGTTTCTGTTTTGAAGATCTTTCCCAGCTCGGCTGAAGTCATCGCGTCCACATGGTTGCTGTTGTTCACAACCACGGCCAGGTGATGCGCATAGCACGGGACACAGCTGAGAAAGACCGCCAAAAACGAAAAATGCAAACGATAGCGAATCATACTTGTCTTGCTCCGCGTTCTTACGAAAAGAAACGATCAGTGACGTTGGTCGAAATTCTTGCTATCTAATTTCGGGTCGTGCCTGTGGAAGTTCGTCTGTGCCCGAACTCCGCTGTGTTCCTCTTTTTAGTGAAGCAGGTAGCCTTGCTGGAGTGGTAATTTCCCGTCCACTTTCAGGACGTTTACCTTGGCGGAAATGGAGTAAACATCCACCAACCCCATTGCGCCCGGCGTGGATTCCACCAGCTTGAGCACGGCATCGTCGGAATCTACAGTCACAAAATTGTTTTTGTGCGCGGTCAGAAAAGATCGCACTTCTTCCGGAGGCATCTTCCATATCCGCTGCAGGACTTGTTGCAGTTCGGGCGAAGAAGTTTCCCTCAGGACCAGCGTGATGTTTCTGCCGTCAGGCCATTTTTTGGTGTTCGCCTGGAGCATTTTTGCCAGGTCCGTTGCCGTGACGTTACCCGTTGGATTGGATTTGTCCACGACCACGGCCATGTGCTTGGCTTCGCACGGAAGCCAGCACGCCAGCAGCATGCCCAGCACCACAAAATGTCGGTTCCATTGCTTCATAAGAAAAGGACGTTCGTGTGACGAGAGATTAGCTCAGGCTTATGCGGCGGGGTAGAGTACAGAAGTAACCTGAGCTTTTTCAATAGCTTGCGGGCGAGATGCCTGAAGAAACGTTAAGCGAGGGTTGGAGGGCTTCAACTTTTAAAGAGGCCGCGGATCGAAGCGCGAGATACGGGCTTCGCGTGGCCATGCGAAACCGTCTTGAAGCCGTGGCAAACACGCGATGGCGATAAATTAAAAATAAAAAAGGCACATCCGAGAAATCTGATGTGCCCTTGAAGAATTTTACGGCTGCGCTCCAATTTCAAGATCGATACTAAGTGCGCGCCGCGAACCGCGAAAGATTACATAGGTAATGAGCA
>JANXPR010000287.1 GCA_025357215.1 Acidobacteriaceae bacterium
CCAAAGAAGCCGCAACCGGAAACGGTTCCGCCGGGGCAAAAGCCCAGGGGAGCAGCATCAGGA
This sequence comes from Acidobacteriaceae bacterium, assembly GCA_025357215.1. Lineage (GTDB taxonomy): Bacteria > Acidobacteriota > Terriglobia > Terriglobales > Acidobacteriaceae > Angelobacter. Next base: position 64 of record JANXPR010000287.1, read on the forward strand.
TAGACGCCGCCAAGAATGTCGGTCAACGCAATCTGGGTGATATTTGGCGCGCTGGCAAAAGCAAAGAGTCGCGTGGTGGCGTTCTGCGCGTCTTCATTTGGACGGCCCGGGAATGTGCCAGTGGTTCCTCCGCAGGAAGGTATCTGACATGCAAGAAGTGGCATGGGGATGATTCCGTGGAACAAACCGGCGCCGCCGCGCAGGACAACATTGTATTTGCCGCCGATGTTGTACGAGAAGCCTGCGCGCGGATCAAATTCACCCTTGGGGCCGTTCAGGACCGCCGACGGGAAGGTTTCCAACTGGTAACGGAGTCCGTAATTAAGGTTGAAACTGCCGGTTGGACGCCAAGTGTGCTGGATGTACAGTCCGGCGTAGTTATGGCCAATCTCGCCTTCAGCCTGGTTGCGGATCGCGCTGGAAATTCTCTGGTTTTGAAAGACTGATGGGTTAAAAGACGGCTCAGTAAAGTTGGGGGCCTTGAAGCGTTCAAAGAAGATGACCGACGGAGCCCCAGCTTCCAGGCTGAACGGGCACTGAACGGCAAGCAGGCACGCGAAGTCCGCTTCAAACGGATAGAACAACGGGAACGATTCCTTGGTGTTAACGTGGTTGAAGTCGCCACCGAAAGCGATGGTGTGCTTGCCATGCTGCCAGGTCACATTGTCAACCAGTTCCGTTCGGCTCTCTTGATAGAAATCAGGATTGCCGCGGTTAACTCCAGCGGTGAAAGTGTTCAGGACTTCAAGGTGCGGCTGGGTGCTGGTGGTAGGGAAGTCAAAAGTGCGATGCCCGTACTGCAGGCGCAATTCGTTCACCAATGCGGAAGATATGGTGGAGGTTAAGCTGCCGGCCAGCGATTGGTCGCGAAGATTGTTGTCTTTGAAGCCGGAAGGAAGATCAAAGCCGTCATTCAACGGAGAAACGTTGGTCAGGCGGCCGTCATTAAAGAAGTAGCGGACAAAAAGATACTGGTGATCATTGAACGAATGGTCCAACTTCACCAGGAAGTTGTCCAGATCGCTCTTGCGGTTCTGGTTGAGCTGTTCCTGGTTGAGTCCAAAGCCGGTTTTAATCTGGTTGATCTTGGTGATGTTGGCGAGAATGACGGAATTGTAATAAGGATTCTCGCTGCGCCGCTGGCCTTCATAGTTGCCAAAGAAGAAGGTGCGCCCTTTCTTGATCGGGCCGCCGAGCGTGAATCCAAACTGGTTCTGCTGCAGCTTGTTCAGTCCGGGAGCCGCCAGTTCGCTGGTGGCGTCCATGGCATTATTGCGGAAGTATTCGTACACGCTGCCGTGGAAATCGTTGGTGCCGCTCTTGGTGATGATATTAACGATTCCGCCCACCGCGCGTCCCGCTTCCACGCTGTAGGTGTTATTGATCACGCGGAATTCGCGCACGGCATCAGTGGAAGGCGTGGTCTTCTGCACGCCAGAAGCCGTGGAAATGTTGTCCGCGCCGTCAATCGCGATGAAATTGTAATGAATGTTCTGGCCAGCGAAGGAAAGCTTGGTCACGGGTTCAATGATCACGTCCGTGCTGCCGGAGGTGGTGTCACCGATGGTGACGCCCGGAGCGAGCAGAGCGAAGTCAATGAACTGGCGTCCGTTCACGGGCAGGCTCTGGATTTTTTCCTGTTCGATCACCGAGTCGGTGGAAGTCCGCGTGGGTTCGATGAGCGGCGCTTCAGTGGTGACGGAGATTTGCTGTTCAACCTGGCCCGGCGCCAGCGAGAAATCAACTGTGTCAGAGTCTCCCACGCTCATGGTAAGAGCGCGGGTCTGCTGCTGGAACGACGCCGCCTTGACGGTGATCTTGTAGCTGCCTACGGGCAGCGAGGCGATCTTGTATTCGCCGCCGTCGCCGCTGCTGGCAGTGCGTGTAAAACCGGTTTCGGTGTTGGTGGCCGTGATGGTGGCCTTCGGCAAGACCGCGCCCGACTTGTCGGTGATCCGGCCTTGCAAAGAAGCGGTGATGGACTGGCTGAAGCCAGCCGTGCACAGCAGCAGTAGCGAAAGTCCTACAGCGAGCATCGTCAAGCGTTGTTTCATCGGTGGTCCTCCCCCGAAAGAAGGAGAAAATATAGCCTTCCCGAGGCGCGTTGGCAAGATATTTGACATATAAAATATTTAGACCTAGAATTTCTCCGCTGGACGACCCACAGGCGGCACCGCGTAGCGAGGCGTTGCTCCTGCTTCCCCTACAATTGAAGCTGAAATCCATCAAACTGAGGCGGGAATGGCCGAGCGCTTTTTCAAGAAAGAAGTCCAGAAACTTTACCTGGGTGAAGGGCAGGAGTTCCGCGGGGAAGGGATTCTTGCCGTAACCAAGGCCCTGTTGCAATCCGGAATTTCCTACGTGGCCGGATATCAGGGAGCTCCCATCTCCCACTTGATGGACGTGCTCACCGACGCCAACGACATTCTGATGGAACTGGGCGTCCACTTTGAGCACAGCGCTTCAGAGGCGACGGCGGCGGCGACTCTGGCAGCTTCGGTCAACTATCCCTTGCGCGGCGCAGTCACATTTAAATCGACGGTCGGGACCAACGTGGCGTCCGACGCACTGGCCAACCTGGCTTCCAGCGGAGTGACCGGCGGCGCCTTGGTGATTGTGGGCGAAGACTACGGAGAAGGTTCCAGCATCATGCAGGAGCGGTCCCACGCGTTTGCCATGAAGTCCCAGATGTGGCTGCTGGACCCGCGGCCCAACTTGCCGTGCATCGTGAAGGCCGTGGAGCAGGGTTTCGCCCTTTCTGAAGCGACGAATACGCCGGTGATGCTGGAACTGCGTATCCGTGCCTGCCATGTGCACGGACGCTTTCTGGCTAAAGACAATATTCGTCCAAAATTCACGCTGAAGGACGCGATGGAAAATCCGGTACGCGATGCCAGTCGCGTCGTGCTGCCTCCGGGAAGTTTTATGCACGAGCAAGAGAAGATCCAAAAGCGCTGGCCGGCAGCACAGAAGTTTATTCAAGAACAAAAGCTCAATGAGTTCTTTGCGGAAGGCTCGCAGGATTTCGGCATCATTATGCAAGGCGGGATGTACAACGCCGCGGTGCGCGCCCTGGAACTGTTGGGCCTGAGCAACGCGTTTGGCGACAGCAAGATTCCTCTCTACGTGCTGAACGTGACCTATCCCCTGGTGGACGCGGAAGTAACAAAATTCTGTTCGAACAAGCGCGCCGTGCTGATGATTGAAGAAGGCCAGCCGGACTTCATCGAACAGAACCTGCATGCCATTCTGCGGCGCGCCGACTTGACCGCGAAAATCCATGGTAAAGACATGTTGCCCATGGCCGGTGAATACACGGCTGCGGTCGTCACCCGGGGCGTCCACAAATTCGTGCAGGCCTACGCGCCACATCTGATCGACCAACAGCACCTTCCTTCTGTAGTGAAGCCGGCGGCAACACCGGACCCGTTGCCCGTGATCACGAACCAGGTGCAGCCGCGTCCACCGTCATTCTGTACTGGATGTCCGGAACGCCCAATCTTCACGGCGCTAAAACTCGTGGAACGGGAGCTGGGATCGCATCACATTGCCTGCGATATTGGCTGCCACCTGTTTTCCATCTTGCCGCCGTTCAACATCGGCGCGCACACCATGGGGTACGGCCTGGGTTGGGCGAGCGCGGCCGCATTCAACACTCCGGAAACAGACAAGCGAACAATCAGTTTCATGGGCGACGGCGGTTTCTGGCACAACGGCCTGACCAGCGGTGTGGGCAACGCGGTTTTCAATCAGACTGACAGCATTCTGGTAGTTGTCGACAACAGTTATACGGCGGCCACCGGCGGCCAGGACATTCTTTCGTCCCAGGCCATGAATCCGATCCGCACCACGCGGCAGTCCATTGCCGATGCCGTCCGCGGCGTCGGCGTGAAGTGGGTGAAGACCATCACCCGCACATATGACGTGGCCGGCATGCGCGACGTTTTCCGCGAAGCGCTGACCACGAAAGAAAAAGGTCCGAAGGTGATTGTGGCGCAGAGCGAGTGCTCGCTGAACCAGCAGCGCCGGCTGAAGCCGTTCATCGCCAAACAAATTCAGGAAGGGCGGCGCATGGTGCGGGAAAAATTCGGCGTGGATGCCGACACCTGCACCGGAGACCATTCCTGTATACGCCTTTCCGGCTGCCCGTCGCTCACGATTGCCCCGAATCCGGATCCGCTGCGCAAAGATCCGGTAGCCGCGGTGCTGGAAAGCTGCGTGGGTTGCGGGCTTTGCGGCGAAGTGGCTCATGCGGCGCGCTTGTGTCCATCGTTTTTCCGGGCCGAGATAATTTCCAATCCAAGTTCATTGGACCGCTTTAAATCGATGCTGCGTCGCGCGGTCATCGGCTTCCTGCAACGTCGTACGGACCGCCGCCTGGCCGTCATCACGGCTGGAGCTGAGTAAGGCACACAATGGGGACCAGCCAGCAAACACAGATCGGGACATCGGGGGATTCGGTTGCCACTCCGCGATGTATTGCCATTGCCATCCTGGCCATGGGCGGGGAAGGCGGCGGTGTGCTGGCGGACTGGATCGTTGACCTGGCCGAAAGCTCTGGATACCTGGCGCAGACTACATCTGTTCCCGGTGTTGCTCAGCGCACAGGCTCAACCATTTATTACGTTGAGTTGTTTCCGGAGGCAGCGGCACGGGCAGCTGGCAAAGACCCGGTGATGGCGCTGATGCCCGTCCCCGGCGAAGTGGACATTGTTATCGCTTCAGAGTTAATGGAAGCCGGCCGGGCGATTACTCGCGGGCTGGTCACGCCGGACCGCACAACGCTGATTACTTCCACCAGCCGCGTCTTTTCCATGACGGAAAAAATCGCCATGGGTGACGGCCGCGTGAACGACGACGAGTTCATTAAAGCTGGTCAAAGGATGGCCAAGGTTTTTATCCAGAATGATTTTGCGGCGCTGGCTGCTGCAAACCGCAGTGTCGTCAGCGCAACTCTTTTTGGCGCACTCGCGGGATCGGCGGCCCTGCCGTTTGAGCGCAAACAATTTGAAGCGGCCATCGAGCGCAGTGGCGTAGCGGTAAAGTCCAGTCTTGAAGCTTTTGCCGCGGGCGTCCAGGCGGTGACTGGACCGGCGATTGCGGAAGTCCCCGCCGCCAAGCCAGCGCTCAAAACCGCGTCCGCGTTGCAACCGTTGGCAGCGCGTATCTCCGCCAGATTTCCAGAGAGCAGTCACGCGGTGTTGCTGGCCGGCGTTCAGCGCATGGCTGACTATCAGGACCTAGCCTACGCAGCAGAGTATCTTGACCGGCTGGAGCCGGTGCGGGTTTTAAACGCAGGTAATGGCGCATTGCTGACCGAAACCGCGCGCTATCTCGCGCTGTGGATGTCTTATGAAGATGCGATTCGCGTGGCCGACTTGAAAACCCGTCGTGCACGTTTTGATCGCGTGCACAAGGAAGCCGGCGTGGATGGCGAGCAACTGTTGCAGATCAATGAGTTTCTGCATCCTCGTGTGGAGGAATTTGCTGACATTTTGCCGGCTGGCATGGGCGGATGGCTGCTGAGAACAAGCTGGGCCACGCGATTTGTGAACTGGATGAACCGCAACGGCAAAGTTCTGCAAACAACTTCTCTGAGTGGGTTCGTGCAGCTCTATATTGTCGCCAGCTTGCGGCCGACACGTCGCAGGACATTGCGTTTCAAGAAAGAAACTCAGCGCATCAGTTCATGGTTGGCGCAAGTCATCGCTACCGCAAAAGAAGACTATGCTCTGGCGCTAGAAGTGGCGGAATTGCCGCGACTTGTGAAGGGGTATGGCGATACGTACATTCTGGGAAGTCGCAATTATGAAGCCCTGATAGCTGCGCTTCCGATCTTGCGGCGCACGAATAACGCGGCGGGACGACTGAAAGCCCTGCGCGAAGCTGCCATGGCCGATGATACCGGCAAGAAACTGGACGAAGCGCTGAAAGGGCTTTCCACATGAAGACCTTCGGCACGCAGAAAATTTGGGATCGAAGAGTGGAGCAGAACGGGCCCGAGGCCGTCAATCGGCGTACGGAATGGCCCGGTCTTTTCAGGTGGCTAGGTCTTTTTAGATTGATGAGTCAAGGAGGACGCCCATGAGGATTGTTTGTCTCGGTGGAGGTCCAGCCGGACTCTATTTTTCGATTCTGGTGAAGCAAGCCAATCCGACATGGGAAGTAACCGTGGTGGAACGGAACCGCCCGCACGATACTTTCGGCTGGGGCATCGTGTTCTCCGATAAAACCATGGACGGGTTCAAGAGCGTGGACGAAAGCACCCACGCTGAAATTACACGCGCCTTCCGCCACTGGGACGATATCGACGTCTTCTTCAAGGGCCGCAAGATGACTTCCGGCGGTCACGGCTTTTGCGGCATTGCGCGTATACGGCTGCTGCAAATCCTGCACCGGCGCGCCTGGTCTTTGAATGTGAAGCTGGTGTTTGAAACGGAAGTCCTTGATCCGGACGAATACGCGCCGCATTACGATCTGGTGATTGCCGCGGACGGCGCTTCGTCCGTCACGCGCCGGAAGTACGAAGACATTTTCAAGCCCAATGTTCAGACGCGCCAGAACCGTTTCGTTTGGCTTGGCAGTAAGAAGAAACTGG
>JANXPR010000520.1 GCA_025357215.1 Acidobacteriaceae bacterium
GAGACACGGAGAACAATCTTTAGCCTAGAGCTTTAGAGCAGGCAGGTCACGGCTGCCATGCAGGACACGCAGGATTAGAACCGAACCGTCGCTTTCCACGCGGTAGAAGATTACGTAGTTGGCGATTGGAAAACTGCGAAGCCCAGGACGCAGGTCGGTGTCGCGGCCGGCCGAGATGCGGGTTCGTGGCGAGGAGCACAAAATGCTCCACAATCGAGTCAAGCAAACGACCGCGATCTCTACACCGCCGCCCTCGACCGCGACATATTGCCAAATGTCATTGAGTTCAGCTTCCGCTTGCGGAGCAAGACGATGTCGTGACATCAGCGAGCAGTTGGCTTTTCTGAAGCAAGGCGGGCGCGGCCTTGCCGTTTGATATCCTCAGCCATTTCCCGCATGGATTCAGGAGTAACTGTACGTCCCTGGCTAAGAGCCGGAGCAGCATCGGCCTGATCCACCGCCGCCAGGATTTCTACCCGGACCCGCTCGCGCTCTTCCCACAATGCGAGCGCCTCACGGACGGCATCCTCAGCGTTCAGAAACCTGCCTGCGGATATGGCCTCTCGAATGAAAGCCTCCTGATCCGGCGTCAGTTGGATGTCCATGCGGCTAGAGTAGCACACAGTACGGGACTCTTGAATTCTCATTTCCAGCCTCAATTATAAAAGAGCTTACTTCCCGGACGAAAGAACGACGATCGTATAAATCGCTGTTCTATTTTTAGTCTCTTACTTCCTGATTTCTCCGTGCCTTCGTGTCTCCGTGGTGGATTTGGGATTCGTCCCCCACCGAAACGGCAGCTTCCCTACCTTGGAAATATTCCGCACCTCATAATCCGCCACTTCAATTTTTCCTTGAGGATACTGCGAAGCAAATTCACCGCGGCGGATACGCACGGTGTGCATGCCCAGTTCGTTGCCGGCACGGATCTCACTCATGGCGCGATCACCGACAATCAGCACCTGGTCGGCAGGCAGGTCGAGTTCCTGCTGGATGACCTGGAAGGCCCCCTCTTTAGTCAAAAGCCTGTCGCGGTCGGCATAGAAGATTTTGTCGATGGCGGGATGTTTTTCGAGTCCCAGAGTTTTTACTTTGGCCTTCTGTATTTGCGGCTCGCCAAAGGTGACCACGAACACGCGGGCGCCGCGCGCATGCAACATGTTCAGCAGCGGCAATGTGCCAGAAAAAAGTCTGAGCTTGCCCACAGGACAGTTGAAATAGGCGTCGCGGGCAATTTTGCTGAGGACTTCAGGATTCGCGGCATGGAACTTGCGGGCGACCTCGGCGTCGATGTGCATCAGTATGGGGTCCACGCGAAAGGCCTTCATGCGCGTGCGGTAGACGGCTTCCACACTAGCTTTCAATCCGGCTTTAACCACAGCTTTGGCGGCGTGCCGGTGCGCTGGGCGAACGCGTTGTCCCATGCAGTCGTAGAGCGTGTCGTCGAGATCGAAGATCACGCAACGGATGAGCGGCGCGGAGTTCTTCTTCCGTGCATGGGACGCGCTCTGAAGTTTCGTTGAACGAGGCATGTTGAAGTCGTGAACACATATTGTACTTTGCATGCGACAGCTGACTGTTACAATCACCTTCTATGGAGGCAAAGCTGCTGCTCATCCCCTGGTTGGTGGGAGTTGGATACAGCAGTATTCCGCTTTTCTGGTTTGCCATCCATCCTTTTGCCGGGCGCTGGCGCAAGATGAAGCGCTCTCCGTATATGGCGCTGCTTCCCATCTGGACCATCATCATTATTCTTGAAGCTTTCATTACTTGGCCGTGGAGCGGGCTGCGGCTCTATTCAACTCCATGGATGTGGGCACCGGCCGTTGTTCTCTTTGCTTTTGGCTCGCGGACGTACGCGCGAATCTTTTCCGAATTCGGCGGACATAAGCTTTCTGGTGAAGCCGAGCTGCGTCCTGACGAACACGCTCAGGAATTGGTAACCACAGGGCTGCATGCGGACATGCGCCATCCTATTTATCTGGCGCACCTCGCCAACTTTGCCGCATGGACTTTAGGCAGCGGCCTGACCATCAACTTTATTCTGCTGGCTTTGAGTTTGCTGGTGACGTTCCCGCTGATGATCGCCATTGAAGAACGCGAACTGGTCGCGAGGTTCGGCGACAGCTATCGCCAATACAAGACTCGCGTCCCGGCCATCGCCCTGACAAGCCTGTTCTCCTGGCCGCAGACGGAGAGGCGGGCACAATGATCGCCGCGAGGGACAGCAATGAGGTTTGAATTCTTTGTCGCTGCGCGGTACTTGCGGGCCAAGCGCCGCCAGGCGGTGATCGGCGTGATCACTGCAATCTCCATCATTGGAGTTGCAGCTGGAGTCGCCAGTTTGATCGTCGCGCTAGCCATCAACGGCGGATTTCAGCGCGACATGCAAGCCCAATTGCTGGGATCTACAGCACATGTGGGGTTGCAGGGTGTAAAAACTTCTCCAGGAATTCCAGATTGGCAGCAAGTGATGTCCAAAATGGAACGCCAGCCGCATGTGTTGGCGGCATCACCGGCGTTGTATGAGGAAGTTTTAGGTAGCCGTGGCGCGCGCGCTTCCGGAATGGTTCTAAAAGGGATAATCCCCGAATATGAAAATCGGGTAAGCGAGCTACTGAAAACTGTAAAGTTAGGATCTGTAGAACCGCTGAACCCTGTTCCAGCGCCGCCCGCTTGCCCAAAAGGGGACGAAAACTGCGCCTCAGTTTCCAAGGAAATTCCACCCATCGTCCTAGGGAAAGATTTAGCTGAAACGATTGGGGCCACTGTGGGCTCTATTATTCAGGTGATCAGTCCTGAGGGCGAACTCACGCCGTTTGGGCCGGTCCCGAAGTATCAGAAGTTCAAAGTGGTTGGCATTTTCAATTCCGGGTTCTTCAACTACGACAACACATGGGGATTCATTCGCCTGGCCGACGCGCAGCGCTTGTGGGGACTCGGTGATGTGATATCCGTCATTGAGTTCAGGATTGACAACCTTTATAGCGCCCAAGCAGTGGGAGAAGAACTGCAGAGCGTTGCCGGTCCACGCTTCATGGCCACCAACTGGATGGAGCAAAACCGGGCGCTCTTTCGCGCGCTGCGGCTGGAAGGCATTGTGACATTTCTGGTCATCGGGCTGATCGTTTTTGTCGCAGCCCTGAACATTTTGATCTCGCTGATCATGATGGTGATGGAAAAAACCAAGGACGTGGCAGTCTTAATGTCCATGGGGGCAAGGCGGCGGCAAGTGCGCGGCATTTTTATATCGCAAGGCGTTTTGATTGGCGTGATTGGCACGGCACTGGGTCTTTTGGTGGGGTATGGTGTGGCGTTGGCCGGAGCAAGGTATAGATTCATCCCGTTGAATCCTGAAGTTTATTCGATTAACCATGTGCCGTTTGCGCCACAGTGGACACACGGCGTGCTGGTGGCGGGTTTGGCGCTGTTTGTCTCTTTTGTTGCCACACTTTATCCCTCCTGGTCAGCGGCGCGCGTTTTGCCCGCGGAGGCATTACGCTATGAGTGAAAAGCCTCATTGCACAAGCGATGCTCAGCGATGCACTATCTTGATATCGCGATCTGAATTCTTGCTGACAATTAAGGAAATTAATCAAATCTTGAGGAAACTTGTACCTCAAATCATGGAGTCTAAAAGCCTCCCCAAGGGTTCATACAATACACCTGAGCTTCATAGCCAAACGGCAATGAAAATGCAGGAGATAGACCTAAGCTGCACCAAAGAGGTAAGAGGGTGCATCTAATGGAACATCAGCCGGAAATCCTTCGAGTTGATGGACTTAAGAAGGTGTACAAGTCCGGACAAACGGATTTGGTGCTCTTTGAAAACTTGTCCTTCCAAGTGAGGAAGGGGGAAATACTTGCCATTGTGGGCGAGTCTGGCGCGGGTAAAAGCAGTCTTTTGCACATCCTGGGAACGCTTGATCGTGCTTCCGAGGGTGACGTATACTGCGCGCAGATTCCAGTGGCGAAGCTGAACGATGATGCGGCAGCGGATTTCCGCAATCGGGAAATCGGTTTCGTATGGCAATTTCACTACCTGTTGCCGGAATTCACGGCGCAGGAAAACGTTGCAATGCCGCTTTTGATGAGAGGCACAGCCTACCGGCAGGCCATGGAAAAAGCCGCCGGATGGATGCGCGAAGTGGGACTGGAAAGCCGCAGTCACCATCGCGCCGGTGAACTCAGCGGAGGCGAACAGCAACGAGTGGCTTTGGCCCGGGCGCTGATTACAGAGCC
>JANXPR010000586.1 GCA_025357215.1 Acidobacteriaceae bacterium
CGGCATCGTCGGCATCATTGACCGTTCCGGCCTGGGCGCGTTTGGAACTCCCGGGTTTGCCGGTCAAGGTGAAGCTGCGCCGGAATCGGAAGTCACGTATCCGCCGCTGTTCTATCCCGGAACCAGTGATTTCCAGCAAGCCATGGAATTACCGGTTAGTCCAGGGGACGAAATTCACGCCAACTTTGTCGCGTTTACCATGCCTGCCGTGGCGATCCACGGCGTGGTGCTCAACGGCGTGACGGGAGAGCGCGCAAAGAACGCCACGGTCGCTGCCTACTGGACAGATATTTTCGGCAAGAGCGGCGGCAATTTCACCGGCACCACTCACAGCGATGGCACGTTTGAGATTCGCGGCTTGGCGCCGGGCCTCTACACGGTTCGCACATCGTTCAGTGATGAAACCGGAGGTAACGAAGCGGCCAGTTTCACCGACGAACAAACGGTCGAAGTCGGCGTTCACGGTCGCGACGCCGTCATGCTGGCCGGCTTGCCGGAGTCCCACGTGGCCGGGCAAGTTGTTCTGGCCAGCTCGAACCCCAGGGACAACACCATGGGCATGGGCAACGTGTCTGTACGGTTCAGCCCGCTACATGCGGTTGGCGATGTAGTGGTGGCGGCCAAAGGACCCAATTTCATTTTGGAGGCGCGCCTGAAGCCGCTAGAGCCTTACACCGTGAGTGTGAGCGGCCTGAAAGATGATTTCTACCTGAAGAGCGTGCTGCTTTCCGGACATGCAGTGGATGGCAACACCCTTACACCAGCGGCGCGTGACCACGTCGACATCGTACTAAGCCCCAACGGCGGCCACATTGACGGCGCCGTCTTTGACGATCGTGACCAGCCCGCGTCCGCTTACGTCATGCTCATTCCGGACGCGCCCAATCGCAGCGACTTTGAGCTCCTCCGCAACGCGCGGTCTGATTCCAAAGGCAAGTTCGTTCTTCGCGGCGTTCCTCCAGGAACGTATACGCTGATCGCCTTTGAAGGTCTCACGCCGGACGAACTCATGAACGATCCGGAAACCTTCAAGGACTATTTAAACCGCGGCGACACTGTGCTGGTGACCGAAAGCGGCAAATACCAAGTGCAAGCAAGACTGATTCCGGTGGAATGAGCGCCGCAATACAGCGATCTAAAAGCTCAAGCTACCGGAGGCCTGCCGGCGACCGCCCTGGACGGCTGCTGTTCCACAACCTTGCTCGCTTCAATCTTTTTTTCGGCGATTTTGCGTTTCCGCAACCACCACCGCAGAGACCCCACCGGCGAAAGACATAGCTTCACAACTCTGACCGCGGAACGATAGAGTCTTTTCCACCTGCTCGCCGGCTTACCCGCAAGAACAGTCATACATCGCCGTGGCGATGGGTTCGGCCGCTTTGTCCCCAGTAGCATACGTCTTTCCTTTTTTACTAACCCTGCTTTTTCCTGACACTGGTCCCTTGGTATTAGCCGTTTCAAATTGTTCCGCGATGCGCGCTCCATAAATCCCAAGCGCGCAGTTTGCGGACGGGCCAAGGCCCGTGCCCACTGGATACAAACACCAAAACAGCGTGTAAGTCGTGCCTGATCCAGCGGGCCTGGGCCTGGATTTTTGTGGACCGTCAGCGAACTATCTTTGGCTCATTTCGGGAATTTTCAAGGCCCGGGTAAGACCTTGCCCCTTGCGTATTAGGATGCTTCTTGCTGGAAGCCACCAGCTTCTTTTGCGTCGCAGGTTTGGTTTGGAGCCTTGCGGGATAATTTCCGGGCGTATTCGGCGTATTCAAAGCCGCTTGTCCGCCGGTGTCAGGGACGTTGCCGCCTTGCGAATTGCTTCTTGCGCTGCTTGAAACTACCTTGGGCGCCGTTGCGCCGCGCGGACGGCTCACGGTAGTCACCTTTCTAGGGCTTGGTTTCTGGACAGCGGTTTGCGGATTTACAAACACGTCGTATTGATCGGGGTTGATCTCCGTCTGGGCAAAAGCGCAGGCGGCAAACAGCATAAAAACTGCCAGGCTCCCTGCACGTAGACACACTTTCACTATCGTCATTATTTTTCCTACTCCTTGTTTTGAATGCAGTCAGGGCAGGGGCGTCTTACCATGACAGGGACCGAAGTGGCGCTACACTGGGGCGACAAAAGACAACAATCGGCGCGCACTCGCTCGCGAAAATTGTTGGTTAATACTTAGTGGGTCGAAGACGGTTTTCGTTACCCAAGAAAAATTACCTAACGCCGGGAGTAAGGTTTTTCGCAATTTTTTTTGTCCGTGGGCTCGGCAAGCCGCGTCTTTTAGCCTCGGCCTGAATTCTGCTATCCTCGCGCCATGGCAAATCCTGCTTTGAACAGCCCCGGCGGAACGCCCGGAGGCGTCGGCGAGTTTATTCTCGGTTTCATCATGGCCTGCTTCGGCGGCTACTTCCTCTCAAGCCGCGTCACCGTAGTAGGGTCCTACTGGAGCTTCTGGGGAGGAAACTCTTTTGGCGTGACGCTGGTCCCCATGCTGCTGGGGGTGGCCATACTGTTCTATAACGGCAAAAGCGTGATCGGCTGGGTACTCACCGCGGCCGGAGCGCTGTTCATTCTGGCCGGCGTGATCGCCAACATGCATATCTATATTCAGCAAACCAGCCTGTTCAACATCATGGTCATGCTGGTGCTTCTGGTGGGAGGGCTGGGGTTGATTGCCTGCGGCATTCGACCACATGGAAGCGCGTAAAGACCCACAAGAATCTTTCATCCCACCCGAGCCGCAATATTGATACTTGACAAACAAAAAGCGAATTAGACCAAAGTCAAACATGGGCCAACATATTGAATAATTGGCAGTTATTTTTTTAAATTAGCCGCAAAAACGGGCTAGAATAGATTTATGCAGCATCGATTTGACGAGAAGAAAGCAACCCAAGCAGCCGCGCGATTTCTCCGCTTGGCTGGGGGCGAACTCAATTACATGTTGCTGATTAAGTTGCTCTATATGCTTGATCGAGAGGCGCTTCTCTTGTGGGGACGCCCTGTCAGTTTTGACACTTTCTATTCGATGTCTTTGGGGCCAGTGCTTAGCACGGTGCATGATCTCATTACTCAGCCGCCGATTCCGCAAGAGGAAAACCTTTGGAATGAGGTTATCTCTAGCCCAACAAACTACAGAGTTAAGCTCCTTAAGGGGATAGATACAGATAATCTTTCCGAAGCCGAAGATGAGTTGATCGACCAGCTCTATACAAAATTTGGCGAACCCTACAAGAACTGGCCCTTTGCCCTGGTTGATCTGCTTCACGCAACATTGCCCGAATGGAAAAAGGTGGAAAAGGGAGAACGCCTTCCCCTTGAAATTAAAGACATATTACTTGCTGGCAACAAGTCTGCAGATGACATCCGGGCAATTGAAGACGAACTCGAAAGCCTAGGCATTATGAAGGCATTCGCCTAGCGAAAGATCAGCACGAATGCCCCTCAAAAGCGGCGACACTTTCCTTACTCCGACAACGAGCAGTGGAACTGAGCATTTGTGGATCATCATCACGGATCCGGACGCCGATGGCAAAGCTGTAGGCGTCAACGTCACTACCCGTCAGACATACTCAGAACTAACCGTTATTGTGAATGCTGGAGAGCATCCATTTGTCAACCATGAGTCCGTGATCAACTACCGGGATGCAAGGATAATTGATGTCAAAGCTGTAGAAGCCGCCATCGCATTTAAACCGAGAAATTTTGTCTGCAAGAGTCACAGTCCATGTTCGCCAGTCTTTCTGAAAAAGGTGCAAGATGGAATGCTGAAATCTAAGAATGTCGAAAAAGCCATTAAGAAACGCTGCAGTGATGAATGGGAGAAGAAGAACGCCGCAGCCGCTGACCCGCCCAAAAAATAGGACCTAAGACGCACCCGATTCCCTTCCTTCCCTCATCGCCGCAAATCCGCCCAAGATGCGGTAAAATTAAGGGTTAGCGTCAAAATTGAGCCTGCAAAGCGTTGGCGTGTCTTTTATCGTTTGCTTTCGCTTGCGGGCCGGACTGGTTTGCTTCAGGGCAGGCGATTATCGCTGTGCCTGCCGCTCTCTTACATCGCCAAACGGAGCAACCCGTCACTTACACACTGATAAAGATCGCTGAAGGAGAAGAATTATTCATGTCGATTCCAGCAACCCAGATGCGTCCGGGGATGATTATCAAGCACAACAACGACCTGCATCTGGTCTTCACCGTGGAGCACCGCACGCCCGGCAACCTGCGCGCTTTCATCCAGGCCAAGCTGCGCAACATCCGCACGGGCGCCATGTTTGAACACCGCTTCCGCTCCGGTGACCCCATCGACAAAGTCACGGTGGACGAAGTCCCCATGGAATTTCTTTACCAGGATGGCGACAACTACTGCTTCATGAACACCGAAAACTACGAACAGACGCACCTGAACCGCGACGTGCTGGGCGACTCCGTGGATTACCTCACGCCGAACCTGAATATCCGCGTGGAATTTTATGACGGCAAGGCCGTGGGCATTGAACTACCTCAGACCGTGATCCTGACGGTGGTCGAGACCGAGCCGGGGCTCAAGTCCGCAACGGCTTCCAGCGTAACCAAGCCCGCTAAGACGGAAACCGGACTGGTGGTCCAGGTGCCGCCGTTTATCAACGAAGGCGAAAAGATTCGCGTGGATACCGCTGAAGGCGCTTACTTGTCGCGCGCCTAATTTGCTCTTGAATAACTGCCGTTGAATAACTGCTTTTTAAATAATTGCTTTTTAATAACTAACGATGATTTCCCGTAGCTACATTGTCCGCGGCCGGGTGCAAGGCGTGGGCTTCCGCTGGTTTGTTGATCATGAAGCCCGCCAGCTGGGGCTGGCTGGATGGGTCCGCAATAACATTGACGGCACGGTGGAAGTGCTGGCCATGGGCAGCGAAGAACAACACGCCGCGCTGCTGGCCAAACTGCAACGCGGTCCGCGCGCATCGCGCGTGGATGAAGTACGGCAACTCCCGGCGGAACTTGTCGCCGGTCTCACAACTTTCCGCATTGAAGGAGCATGGTGATGGACCAAAACTGCGAGCACCTCAAAAAACTTATCCGCGAGGTGCCGGACTTCCCGAAAAAAGGAATCCTGTTTTACGACATCACCACGCTGCTGAAAGACAAAACCGGCTTTGCCACGCTGATTGACGCGCTGTCTGATCACTACATCAAAGACGAGATCGATACGGTGCTAGCCATTGAAGCCCGCGGATTCATCTTTGGTCCCGCGCTGGCGTACCGCCTGAACGCCGGCTTTGTGCCGATCCGCAAGCCCGGTAAGCTTCCCGCGGAAACCGTGAAGTGGAGCTACGATCTGGAATACGGCAAAGACACACTGGAGATCCACAAAGACGCCATCAAGCCCGGCGAACGCGTGATCATCGTGGACGATCTTTTGGCCACCGGCGGCACCGCCAACGCCTGCATGCAACTGGCAAAATCCCTGGGCGCGGACGTGAAGGGTTTGAGCTTCGTCGTTGAACTAGATTTCCTGAACGGCCGCCAGAAGTTTAACGGCACGGAAGTCTTCTCGCTGCTGCACTATGACAAGTAAAAGGTGGGACTGATGGCGCGAACGCACGCCCTGCGGTTATTCATAATTGTGTTTTGTCTGGCGTGGCTTTCCATGGCAGAAGCGCAGAAACCCACCGCTCAACAATTGATTGATGCTGCCAATGCCGCTTCCGACCTTGCAAAGTTTGGCCCGTTTGAACTGAGCGCGGACCTTGTAATCAATCCCGGAACGCGAGCGGAAGCGGGCGGCCATCTTCAAATTTATGGCGACAAGGATCGCCGTCGCGCAGAGCTACAACTCGGAACTTATCAAGAAGTACGGCTCCATTTAGGCGATAAGTTGTACATTAGCCGGTCGGAGACTTCTCCCGTTTTCGGGTTCGGACGGATCATGAACCTGGACCACATATGGCTAGTTAAGATTCGCCACGGAGCAAAATTGAGTAACGTGAAAAACAAGGACGAGAATGGCGTCCCGGTGAGTTGTTTCCATGAAAAACTCGAGTTCGACGATGAAGAGTACTGCTTTCTTGCCTCCGGTGCGCTGGTACACCAACAAAATAAGTGGGGGACGGAAATCAGTACTCTTGAGTATCACGCGCTCGAAGGCACGCAGTTCCCATCGTCATTGATTTTTCGTGAGAAGCGCTTCTCTCGCACCATTGCACTGCGTAACATTCGTCTTACCAAGCTCCAGCCCGATGAAAACACCTTTGTGGTGCCTCCAGCCGCTCTTCTGCTAGGCCAGTGCGAGGATCCACAGGGCGGCCAGATGCTGAAAAGAGTGGAACCGCGGTTCCCGCAATCGCAAATACACGGTGGTCCTGGGGTGATGTTCATCTACGGCGTAATCGAGAAAGACGGCAGTTTCACCAACGTCCATGTCTACTCTCCAACGGGTCTACTTTTTGAAGACGCGGTAAAGAGAGTCATTCCAGAATGGAAGTTCGCGCCCACAACCTGCGGTGGCGAACCTGTGGCCGTTGAGCGCGAAATCTCCATCGAGATTGAACGGCATTAACAGCACCCATCTTTCCTTCCGGCCAGGCCCTTACAGCGGCTTCACGCCAATCGCCTTGTCCAAGTCCGCCACTTTATAAACCACACCGTCTTTGACGACGGTCTTCACTTTATAAATGTCGCTGATCTGCGTAGAGGGGTCGCCATCCACCAGTATTACGTCCGCCAGTTTGCCCGGGGCGATGCTGCCTACTTCCTGGTCGCGCTTCATCACCCGCGCCGCGCCCAAGGTAGCCAGTTGCAGGACTTTCGGCGCGGGGATTCCAGCCTGCGCGTACAGCACGAGTTCGCGATGCAGCGAGAAGCCAGCGAGAGAATCCGTTCCGGCCACGATGGGAATACCCGCGTCGTAAAGAGCTTTCAGCATCTTCAGCATTTGATTGAAGGAGTCGCGGTAGCGCTGGTCCATGCCGTCCGGCACGGCGATGCCGCCGTACAGGAATCCGCGGCGAACTTGCGCGGGCATGCGGTCAGCGACCGCGGCATAGCCATCCGACATTACGCCCGCCCGGTCCATGAACATGCCTTCAAAGATACTCAACGTGGGATCAAGTACCGTCTTGTGCTCCTGTATCAAGTGAATGAACGCCTTCACCTGGTCGGACGCGGGATCTATTTCCGCGGCGTGCGCCGCAACTTCTGTAAATCGCGCCGGCGTGCGCGTGTCCTTCACCTGTGGCATGAAGTTCAGAAACACGAAATTCATGTGCTGCATTTCGTCAGCGCCGTCGCGGATAAATTGTTCGGCGATCATCCCGGCTGGTACGTGGCCGCTCAGTCGCATCCCGTGATCGTGCGCCATTTTGGCGATCTTGGGAACCAGCTCCGGCTTCAACGAGCTATAGACCTTGATCTGGACGTAGCCCAGCCGCGCGTAATCGTCCACGGCTTTTTTGGCTTCTTCTTCGTTGTCGGCAAAGATTTTGGTGGGGCCCTGGTATGGCCCGCGTCCATCAATGAATCCGGCCATCACAATGCGCGGACCAATCTCCGTGCCCTGGTTGAAGCGGTCGCGCGTTTTGAGCAGAGTCTCCGTGTCGTTGGCCAGATCGCGAACGGACGTCACACCAGCAGCGATGTTCAACAAGCCGTCATTGGGCTGGATGTGTACGTGCATGTCCCACAGGCCGGGCATCAGCATTTTTCCAGCGGCATCAATAACTTCCGCGCCTTTGGGGATCGCGACTTTTCCGTCGTCGCCCAGACGTCGACCAGGCTCTCTTGCTGATCGATCAAGCTCAGCGAAGCGTTGTTGTAGCTGATCGAATCGACAGCGCCGATTCGAACTTGTTTTTCCAGCAAATCCAGTAACTCGCTCGTGTGCTTCAGGCCGTTCTTCAAAATCGCGCTCAGGCGCCCTTGCGCAGCGATTTGCGTCGTCAGCGACGCGACGCGCGCCCGCAATCCGATTTTTGCCTGCTCCTCGGCGCGATTCGCCGTCGTCAACTGTAGCTTCAGTTGCCGCTCGGCGCTGATCCCCTTTGCAAGCGGCAAGACCCAGGAAAATTCAACGCCGATCGCGACCGTACCC
>JANXPR010000001.1 GCA_025357215.1 Acidobacteriaceae bacterium
GGAGTGGCCATGGCCGTAGGGCTCATGTACGAGGTGTCGGGGATTCGGATCCCTCCTGCTGGCTTGTTCAATTCTTCGCGCTGGTCGGCAGGAACGTCGGCTTCCGTCGCGGCCTGGCTCAGTTGCAGCACGCGGATGTAAGCCGAGATGGCCCAGCGGTCTTCCGGATGAATCTGCGTGGCATAATCCGGCATGGCGCCCAGACCATTGCTGATGACGTCGTAAAAATGACCGATCGGCGCGTTGCGCAAACGCGTCTGGTGGAACGTGGGCGGATGCTTGAAACCGCGCTGCACGATCATGCCGTTGCCATCGCCGACCTTGGAGTGGCACGGCGTGCAGTAAATGTTGTAGCGGTCCTGACCGCGAAGCAACAGTACCCGGTCCAGCTTCATGCCAGCCGGTAGATCGTTGCCGAACATCGCGCCGTGCTTGCCGCTCAGGAAGTAGCTGTTGGGATCGAGTTGTTCGCGGTCCACCATTGCATTTTCCAACCGCGGCACCGTGCCGTTCACCGGATAGCGCGCCGAGCGGTGATCGGGATAGAACTCGCTGGACCGCATGGGAACAAACTTGGGCTGGTTGTGCATGTCCTGGCGGCAACCGGACAAGACGGTTGCGGCAGTGATCGCCAACAAAAGAGCGCAAGATTGGACGAGGCGCTTAATACGGCACCTCCGAAACCAACTGCGGACGGTAGTTCTGCAGGAACTGTTTGGTGCTTACCACGCTGAAGTTGGGGTCCTGAGCTTCAATACACAGAAAAAATTTGTCGCGGCTGGCCGAAGTGAAGTTCGGCGCGTTAAATACCGGATGATAAGGCTGCGGCAGTCCGTTAAGCGCCATCATGCCAAACACCGCAGCCAGCGCAGCGCCCAACACCGCGCATTCAAACGTGACGGGGATAAACGACGGCCAGGAATGGAACGGCTTGCCGCCCGCGTTGATGGGATAAGCGATGGCTGACACCCAGTATTCCAACGAATAACCGCCGATCATGCCCAGCATGGCGCCTACCAGCGTGATCAAAGGCACGCGATTGTGGTGCACGCCAATGGCTTCCGCGGCTTCTTCCAGCGGATAGGGCGTGTAGGCGTCCATCTTGCGGTAGCCGGCGCCGTACGCGGCCTTAGCGGCGTGGACTAAATCAGTCGGATTGTCGAACTCGGCCAGCAGTCCGTAAATCGGTTCAGCCGTCATTCCTTCACCTTCGATTGCGGCAGCAGAGTGCGAATTTCAAAAATTGAAATCGCAGGCATAAATCTGATGAACAGGAAGAACAAGAGCGTAAAGAATCCCATGGTCCCCAGCAGGGTTGCGATGTCCCACTTGGTGAACCAGTACATACCCCAGGAGCTGGGCAGGAAGTCACGCTGCAAGCTCATCACCACGATGACAAAACGTTCCAGCCACATGCCGCACTGGACTACACAGGCAACCAGGAACAGCGCCAGCGGCGAAGAGCGGACCTTGTTGAACCACAGTGACTGCGGAATGATGATGTTGCACAACACCAGCATGAAGTAATAGCCGGAATACGGACCGTGCAGGCGGTTGTGGACCATCGCCAACTCGTAACGGTCATTGCTGTACCAGCCCATGAACATTTCCAGCACGTAGGCGTAAGCCACAATCATGCCGGTAGCCAGCATTACCTTGGCGCAGTTCTGCAGATGGCGCAGGGTAATGTAATCCTGCATGCCGTAGAGCGCGCGGAACGGAATGGCCAGAATCAGCACCATGGCAAATCCGGAGAAGATTGCGCCGGCAACGAAGTACGGCGGGAAAAACGTTGTATGCCAGCCAGGGACGATGGACGATGCGAAGTCCAAGCTCACTACGCTGTGTACGGAGAGAACCAACGGAGTGGCCAGTCCGGCGAGCAACATGTAGGCCGTCTCGTAACGGTTCCAGTGGCGGGCCGATCCGCGCCAGCCCATGGCCAGCATTCCATAGATACGGCGGACGACCAGGGTCTTGGCTGAATCGCGCAGCGTGGCAAAATCAGGAATCAGTCCGATGCCCCAGAACAAGAACGACACGGTGAAGTATGTCGATACGGCGAAGACGTCCCAGATGAGCGGGCTGCGGAACTGCGGCCACACGCCCATGGTGTTGGGAATCGGGAACAGCCAGTAAGCCGCCAGCCAGGGGCGTCCAGTGTGCACCAGCGGGAACAAACCGGCTTGCATCACGGCAAAGATGGTCATCGCTTCCGCGAAACGGTTGATGGAAGTACGCCAGCTTTGCTTGAACAGCAACAGAATGGCGGAGATGAGCGTACCGGCGTGGCCGATACCGATCCACCAGACGAAATTGACGATGGCGAATCCCCAACCGACGGGAATATTGATGCCCCAGATGCCGGTACCACGGCCCAGCAGATACGCGATGGCCGTGTTCAGGATGCCGAAAATTCCCACCGAAACAGCCACCACGGCAAACCAGAAAATCGGCGTGTGCTTGGTAAGCACAATGCCGGCAATCCGGTCCGTGGCCGTGCCCAGCGTCTGCCCGGGGCCGATGATCGGCGGCCGTATGCCTTTTGGCGGCAGTTGATCTACTTGGTCATTCAGGGCCATTCGCTATGCCTTTTCCGCCTTCTCAAGTTCAGGGTTAGGGTTGCTGACCGCGGCAATGTACGTGGTGCGCGGACGCGTATTCAGTTCAGCCAGCAGGGCGTAATTGCGGTCCTGCGCTTTGAGCTTTGCCACGCGGCTGTTGGGATCGTTGATATCGCCGAAAACAATGGCTTGCGTGGGACAGGCCTGCTCACAGGCCGTCTTGATGTCGCCGTCCTGGATCCGAACAGCCTCACCGTTGGGGCCAGTCTTCTTTTCGGCATTGATGCGCCCGGCATTGATGCGCTGCACACAGTACGTGCACTTTTCCATCACGCCGCGGCTGCGGACCGTAACGTCAGGGTTGCGGCCCAGCTTCAGGCTGGGTGTTTCATAGTCGGCGAACAATAGGAAGTTGAAGCGACGAACCTTGTACGGGCAGTTGTTGGAACAGTAGCGCGTGCCCACGCAGCGGTTGTAGACCATGTCATTCAGGCCTTCTGTGCTGTGGACCGTGGCGCCCACCGGGCAGACCGGCTCGCACGGCGCGTTTTCGCACTGCATGCAGTTCACCGGCTGGAAATAGACTGACGGGTTCGCCGGATCGCCTTCGTAATACGAGTCAATGCGAATCCACATCATCTCGCGGCCACGCTGAACCTGTTCCTTGCCCACGACCGAGATGTTGTTTTCCGCGTAGCATGCGACCGAGCAGGCCTGGCATCCAATGCACGAGTTCAGGTCAATGGCCATGCCCCAGGCATTCTGCTTGTACCAATCCTTCTCGCGGTAGTCGGGATACAGAGTTTCTTTGTCAGCCGGTTCGGATTCTTCATGCGCGAAACGCGGCTTCTTCGTGAACTCAGCCAGCGTGGCGGCTTTCACCGGTTCGCGGCTATCCATGGAGAAGTGGCCTTGCGTGACGGCAACGTCCCAGGTCTTACCGGTGTCGGCAACCTGGCCAACAGCGCCGTAAGAAGCCGCGGCACGGACGGAATAAGCATCGTAGCCGCGCGGGTGCGCCGTGTCAGTTTCCAAACCTACGCGTCCAGCTTTCTTGCGGCCGTAACCAAAGAACAGCGTGATGGAATTGTCAGGCTGCCCGGGCTGGGCCCAGGCCGGAACTTCCACCGTGCGTCCGTTCACGGTAATCGTGAGCCGGTTCAGCGCGTCTGACTGGTGATCCTTGTTGACGTTCTTCTTAAGATCGGATTGCGCGACATCGCCCAATTCCATTCCCAACAGACCCATGCGGTCCGCCATGGCCGGACTGATCAACGCAACGTTGTCCCAGGTGGTGCGGGACAGAGGCTTGGGCGTTTCCTGCAGCCAGCCATTGTTGATGAAGCTGCCATCGTAGATGGTGGGATCGGGACGGAAAATGATCTCCAGACCGTTGGCTTCCGCGGCGGGCGGCAGGCCGGTCAATTTTGCGGAAACCTGACGGGCCGGGAAAGCGCTGTCAGCCACGTAGCCGTCATGCACGGAACGGCGCCACCAGCCTTCAAAATCGTCGCCACTGTGCTGCGAACGCCAGTAGGTGCGTACCAGATCGTATCCGGATGTGCCCGGTTGATCGGTGAAGATGGCGGCAATTTCATGCGCGCTCTTGCCGTCATACAGCGGAGAAATCATGGGCTGCATGATGGTGGCGGTACCGTCATAGGCGCGTCCGTCACTCCATGCTTCAAGGTAGTGAGTTTCTGGAACGTGCCAGGTAACGTAGTCCGTGGTCTCGTTTTTGTAGATTGAGAGCTGGATGATGGTTTTTACTTTGGAGAGCAACCCTTGCCGTGTCTCTTTTTTCTTTTTGCCTGCCTCTTTGGGATCGTCTACTTCAACTTCAAAATCCCCAAATGGCAACAGTCCCGAATCGACCGGCGCGTTGTACACGGGGTTTACGTCACCCATCATGATGAGCGTTTCAACTTTGCCGGCAGCGATGTCCGTGGCAAGTTCGCGAATCGATTGCGTGTTGTCGACGGGATCGATTTCTACCGCATCAATATAGGTGACGGTCTGGCCTACGTTGCCTAGTGCGGCATTGATAGCCTGGGCGACGGCGTTAACAGCAGCGCTCTGGAACACGCCGGGGACAACCACGCACTTGCCTTTGTGGGCCATGAGGTCGGCGGCAACAACGTCAACCCACTTCTGATGTTCGGCATCGAGCCTTTCAGCAACCACGCCGGCCACGCCGACTTTTGCGGCGAGCGCGCGGGCAATCTTATCGATTTCCACCTGGCGGGCCACGATCTTGTGATCAGCCTTGGCGCCGGTGGTACTAGGCGCGCTCTCCGCCACGTACAGGCGGTTCATGCCTTTGGCGGGGTCCTTGCGGCGAGACATAAAGTCGCGCGCATAGCGAACAAAGCCGGGGAACCACGAACCGGAGAGGAAGTCACCATCGAGCGAGACGACAACGTCAGCGGCGTCAAACTTGTAGATCGGATCGTAACTTCCGCCGAAGGCCATCTTCGATCCGGCGCGGACGGAATCACGATGCACGGGCTCCCAGCGATGCCACTTCGAGTCCGGGAAAATCTGCTGGATGGCTTTCATCTGCGAACCCAGCGTGGGCGACGACGTGGCGCCCGTCAAGAAGCGCAAGCCGCCGCCGCGGTTGGCTTTGTGGTACTGGACAATGCCGCGAATCTGACCGAGGAACTCCGCCCAGGGACGGCCTTCGCCTTTGTAGGTAATGCCGACGGCGCGGTCCGGGTCGTACATATCAAGAATGGACGCTTGCGAAAACAGGTCGGACGATCCCAGGCACGCTTCGTGGTTGGGATTGCCTTCAACTTTGGTCGGACGGAATTCGTGGGTTTCCACCAGCAACGGATGCGCATAACCGGCGAACGGCATGGCCGTGGCGTAATAAATCGGTTTGCCGGGAATCAGGTCTTCCGGCTGACGGACGTACGGCAGAATCTGTTCCATGGGCTGCTTGGTGCAACCGGCCAGTCCGGCAAGGGCCAGCGAGGCTCCAGCCAGCTTAAGGAATCCACGGCGCGAGACCGGATCAACCCATTCCGACGCCTGGCGCGGAAATTCACGCTCCAGCAATTCGCCAAAGGCTTCCTGGTCCGCCAGCTCTTCCAGCGTACGCCAGTATTTAGGACCGCGGGCGGAAGCCAGCTTCTGGCGCACGGCTTCCAGGTCCAGGCGCGCAGGCTTGATCTGCCCAACGGAAATCAAGTTCAGATTTGATTCGCTCTTATTCGACATTCGCTTCCATGTTGTTTTCCACCCTACCGGTGGCAAGTGGAGCAACTGGTTATGTCCTGCACCGTACGCAGGTTGTATTTTTTATGCAGGTCGCTGCCCAGATCGAACTGGCTCGTATATTTCTTGCCTTCAAAACTCACTTCATGGTCTTCGCTGGGCTGCGCGTACGTCATGCTGAAAACCTGGTCTTTCGGCCGCAGGAACTTTTCCGTTTGCCGGTGGCAGTTCAGGCACCACTCCATCTGCAGCGTGTTCTCTTCATACATCAGCGGCATCTGGTCAACCTGCCCGTGGCAACTCTGGCAACCCACGCCCTTGGCCACGTGAATACTGTGGTTGAAATAAACAAAATCCGGCAGATCGTGCACACGAATCCATTTGAGCGATTCGCCGGTGCGATAGCTATAGCGGACCGGCTCCAGCATTTCGGCTTTGGTCCAAAGTTGCGCGTGGCAATTGATACAGGTCTTGGTGGGGGGAATTCCGGCAAAGCTGGACTCTTCCACCGAGGTGTGGCAATAACGGCAGTCCAGCCCGAGTCCGGCCACGTGGTGCTGATGGCTGAACGGTACTGGTTGTTCCGGCGCAATATGCTGGTTGGTCACGAAAGGCGAGCGCTGAAATTGCATCAGCGCGGCCCCCACCCCGGTAAGGAGAAGGACCACACCCAGAAGACTGGCGCGAGCAAGAGTATTCGCACTGCGGTCAAAAATCTGTGCCATGGATCCTGTTCCTGAGAATAAATCCGCCGCGTGCGCTGCCAGGCGCTCGTCTGGGCGGTCACCCAAGTTCGCTGACGGGAATCACACTCGTCGCGAAAACGGATGATTATAAACAAAGATTAGGAGATTCAGCCACTCTGCCCGCGGAAATTCCAAAAATTTCTTGGCGGTGAGTAAACAAAGAATTCATTAATGTTATGGAAATGGTGCTAGCGATTACGAGGAGCCGTCTTGCCGCGTTTACACTGCGACTTATGCTCCGCAAAATTCCATTTCTGAAGTTATTTGTTCTTTTCTTTTTTCTGGGCGGCCCGAAGCTCGCCCAAAGCTTCAAGTTCGGGAAGTATGCTGACATCTTTGGCACGACCAGCGGCTCGTTTTGACTGGATCAAAGCCTCGAGCGACGCAACACGATAGTAGCCTCCGTGAAGTTGTACACGAACTGCATCGCGCGAAACTTCCGGATATTGGCCGAGCCCGGAGACTTCTCCCAGCAAATCAATATCACCAAGGTCAGTCTCCAACGTAAAATTCATACCTTGCGCCAGGGTTTGCTGGTCGAACACAAACGGCAATCCAGGGGGCGCGCCCCGCAACCGTGGGTGGTAGGGCGCAATCGCCTCGGCCAAGCGTTTCATATTGTCTGGCGTTCGTTCGTAACAGATATCCAAATCGCGGGTCAGCTGCGCGGAACCGTGAATGACGGCGGCATAGCCTCCGATTACCACGAAGGTCACCTTTCCATCCTCGAACGCCTTGAGTGAACCTTCAAAATTAATCACAAGCCTGCACGTTTTCCTGCTGCGCGGAGATCCAGCGCGAAACGCAAGGCGCTTTCCATATCGCGCACCCGTTCTGCCGGCGTCTGGGCCAGGCTGCGCAGGTTCAGCGTCAGGTCCACGCCGTACTTCTTGGCGGCTTCAAGCTTGCTCCCCTTGGGCGGGTTGAGCACCAGTTTGTACAGCCGTTCTTTTTGGCGACGAGTCATGGCCATGGCTGACTTTATTTTACCCCGATCTAAAGACTTCCTTCATCAGTTAGCCGGAGTCTTGAAAGATCACTGGCGCATGCTAACAAGCGCAGACCGATCGTCGGCCCCTTGCTGACTGCGCGGCCCACCCTGCTGCTCACGGATGGCCATCTGCAGCACTTCCACGATATGCAGTGCCTTGCGCCCGGCGAGTTGTTCGATCTGTTCCATGCAGCTGAACCCGTCGGCGATGATCAACGTATCTTCCGCCGCGGCCCGCACAGCCGGCAGCAAGACCTTCTCGCCGATCTTGACCGAAACATCGTACTTGTCTTCTTCAAAGCCAAACGAACCGGCCATGCCGCAGCAACCGGAGTCGAGAATTTTGAAATCTAGACCCGTGCGCTTGAGCAGTTCCTGTTCGGAATCAAACTTCAAGACTGATTTGTGGTGGCAATGCCCGTGCACCAGGGCTTTGCGCTTGAGTTGTGGCGGCGTATACCCGGCTTTTTGAATGAGGAATTCGCTCAGCAGAAAAGTCTGTTCGCGCAGACGATGCGCGTCCCGGTTGTGCGGCATCAGGTTGATCATCTCGTCACGGAAAACTGAAACGCAACTGGGCTCCAATCCGATGAGCGGAATTCCCGCGGCGATCTGCGGCTGCAAGTTGGTAAGGACCTCTTCCAGCAGATGGCGCGCCGTGGTCAACATGCCAAAGTCATATAAAGGACGTCCGCAACACAGCGCCGCTTGCGGGATGATTACCTGGTAGCCCGCATGTTCGAGCACTTCCACGGCAGCCTGCGCTATGCGCGGATGAAAATGATTGTTGAGCGTGTCCGGCCAGAGCATAACTTGCGGACGGCCAGCCTTGACGGCTTCGTTTGATTGAAGCCCGCGCGCGCGAAACTCTCTTGCTTTAAACCATGCCGCAAACGTCTGCGGTGCAAACGCGGGAATCTTCCTTTGGGGCGCGATCCCGCCGAGAGATTTCATCAACCGAGAAATTCCTGGTGCACGTCCGGCCCAGTTCGCCAGACTTACTGCGCCCGGAACCGCCCGCGCCAGCTTGGCCCAACGATGAATCAGTCCCATGGCGTATGCCGTGCGCGGACGCAAACTACCTTCGTGATAGTGCGAAAGGAACTCGGCTTTGTAGGTGGCCATGTCCACGTTCACCGGACACTCCGTCTTGCAGGCCTTGCAGGCCAGGCACAGGTCCAGCGCCTGCTTCACCGTTTCATTCTTCCAGCCGCGCTTGAGCGGATCGCCTTGCAACATTTCAAAAAGCAGGCGGGCGCGTCCGCGGGTGGAATACATTTCTTCTTTCGTGGCCATGTAGCTGGGACACATCGTCCCGCCTTCATCCTTGCGGCACTTGCTTACGCCCACGCAGAGATTCGTTGTCTCGGCAAAGTCGCCGTGCTCGTCGGGAAATTGAAAATGCGTTTTCAGTTGCGGCGGATTGTAGGTGGTGCCCAGGCGCAGGTTGGCGTCCAATTTGTTGGCGTCAATCTTTTTCCCGGGGTTCATCTTCCACTGCGGGTCCCAAATGCGTTTGAACTCGCGGAAGGCTTCCATCAATTCCGGGCCGTACATGATCTCAAGCAATTCGCCGCGGGCCTGGCCGTCTCCGTGTTCGCCGGAAAGCGATCCGCCCAGGCGGACGACGGACTCGGCGGCTTCTTCAAGGAACAAACGGAAGTTGCGGATGCCTTCCGTGGTGAGCAGATCGAAATCAATGCGGGTATGCACGCAGCCCTGGCCGAAGTGTCCATATAAAGGAGACTTGTATCCATACTTGCCGCAGATGCGGCGCAACTCGCGCAGGTATTCGCCCAGCCGCTCGGGCGCGACGGCGGCATCTTCCCAGCCCTCCCAGGCTTCTTTGTCGCCGGGGACGCGCGACGTGGCGCCCAGACCCGATTCGCGGGCCTTCCATACTCTGAGGATTTCGTCGTCGTCTTCAAACAGTTTGATGGTCGGCGGGTCGGTGGTGCGCTCCATGCGCGCCATGAGTTCACGCGCTTTGGCCGTGGACTCCTGCTTGGTCTCGCCGCCGAACTCGGCCAGCAGCCAGCCTTTGCCCGGAGGCAACATCTTGACGCTCGCCACATGCAGGTTCTTCTTGATCATGTTCTCGATGAGCGTATCGTCCATACCTTCAAGCCCGATGGGATGCGACTCGCAGACGGTAGGTGTGGCGTCGGCCGCGGCGTAAACGTCTTTGAAGCCCATCACCAGCAAGGTGCGTTTTTTGGGCCAATCGAGCAGTCGTACTTTCGCGCCAAGAATAATGACGCACGTAGATTCGGCTCCGACCAGCGATTTGGCTACGTTGAAGCCATTTTCGGGAAGCAATTCATCGAGGCTGTAGCCAGAAACGCGGCGCGGAATTTTCGGATAGCGTTGGCGTACGAGATCGGCATAACGGTCACGGAGCGCGCGGAGGCGGCCATAGATCTCGCCACGGCGTCCGCCTTCTTTGATGATCTGGGAGGCTTCGGCGTCAGTCGCCGGACCAACGCGGAGGCGCAAACCGTCATAGGTAAGGATGTCGAGTTCCAGAACGTTGTCCACGGTGCGTCCGCCCATCATGGAATGGACGCCGCAGGAGTTGTTACCGATCATCCCGCCCAGGTTGCAGTACTCGTGCGTGGAAGGGTCTGGCGCGAAAACCAGATCGTGTTTGTAGGATTCCTTGCAGAGCTGGTCGCGACGCACGCCGGGTTGCACCCACGCATACTTTTCTTGCGGATTCACTTCGATGATCTGGTTCAGATATTTCGAAAAATCAATCACCACGGCGACGTTGCAGCATTGCCCGGCGAGGCTGGTACCGCCGCCGCGGGCCAGGATCGGCGCGCCGTATTTGTTGGCCAGCGCCACGGTCTTCACCACGTCATCAATCGTCTTGGGAATCACCACGCCGATAGGTACCTGGCGATAGTTCGATCCGTCGGTGGCGTAGAGTGCGCGGCTGCCTTCGTCAAAACGGACTTCGCCGGCGATGGCTGTGCTTAATTCGGAGGCGAGCGATTCCGCTCGATTGCGAGGGTAGCTTTGGGCTTCTTCCTTGGTGGCAATGTTGGTTAATGTGGTCACGGTGATCCCAATCTCCAAAACAGCCTAGCAGAACGACTTGCCGTTGCCGCCGCAGACACCCCTGTTAAAACAAAATGCGGGGAAGATCGTTATTTTGACCGTCCCCACATTTTATGTGTGATTAGGTTCTGGGTGCTGAAAACTCGTTCGGGTTACTTGGGCCGCTTGGGCTCAATCTTTGGATCAATTTTAGGCTCCTGGATTTCGCCTTCCCCCTTGCCCGCTTCTTCGCGTTTCTCCCGGGCAACGGAAATGTTCACCGCGCCAATTCGAACCGGGGATTCAACCTTGGGCCGAACCGGCTTGCCCTCCATGAGCGGTCCGCTGGGAACAAACGTGAGGCGTAGTTTTTCCGCACGCGACTTGAGTGCCGCCTGGATGGCCCGGTTGGCGCGGAAGCTGAATTTCGCAGGCTTGAAATCTCCGTGGGAATGTTCCTTTATACCAGCGGAGAAAAGCGACATGGTGCCCACAAAGAACGGGCTTTCATGATTGGCCGCGGCGTTCGGAGGCAGTCCCAAATAGACCTCCCAGACCACACCCGGCGCGCGCGCAGCTTGCACGCCTTCAAGATCCAGAGTGAGAAATTCCTCGCGGCTTTCTGTCACGGCCACCAGGCGTTGCTGAAATTCCTTGATGTTGATTTCCACCGAGATTTCGCCTTCGTTCAGCTCAACCGGTGGTCCAGGCCAGTGGATCAGGATGATTGGGATCAGGTAATAAATGGGGAACGGGATACGCACCAGACAATACTCCTTCACCTGGGCCGGCTCGCTCTCATAAGTGTAGTTCAGTTGCTCGGCCGCGCGGAGGATATCGCAGGTCTTCATGACCACGGGATTGCCGTTTTCGTCAAAGAACGTGTAGGACTTGTTCCTCCACGTAGCGGTGCCGAGTGGGTCCGCGCGTCCGCCGCCTTGCGCCAGCCAGAGGTTCCATAGACGGTCAATGTTGGAATGGTGGACGTAGAACACCGGATCTGCGGCGGCCGTTCCGGGTGAGCCCATCAGTCCGCCCATATCTATGTGGATGTTGTTATGCGGGTTGCTCTCGAGCTGGCTTTGTCCGGAGAAATAGTCCGTGTAGGCGTAGCCAGCCGTTGGATCGACGTGCGATGCCGGATACGACGAAGTTCCGGCGTTCCACCCCGGACCACGGTTGGCCAGATAAAGCTCGCTGCTGGGATCACGAAAAGGAACCGGCAAGGAACGTTGCGACGCTGAGATGTAATCCCAATAAGGCAGGGCCCATGTGCTGTCCCCGGACATCTTGCGGATGATGCGCTCAAACCAATAGAGGTACATGCGGTGCCACGACCAGAAATAAGGCGTGCCGTGTTCGCACGTGTTCCACGCGGTGTGTGAGCCGGAAAGCAGCGTGCCGTGGATGGCTGCCTGGTAATCCCAGCTCAGCGGGTTGGCCGTGGGCAGCAGTTTCATGGCCTTGATGGCTTTGCGATACGACACGAGAACAGGATCGCTGGCCGCCATCCCGCCCAGGTTCCTGCGGGTAAACGACGAAGCGAATACTGAATCCAGGTTGAAAACGGAAGAGCCCAGCACGGTGGCGGCGGCTCCGGCGCTGGCGCCTATAAGGAAACGGCGGCGAGTGACGCGATTCTTCATTTGCGGTTACCTCCATTTTTCTTGCTGACGTTGCGAACGATCATTCCAAGAGAGAAAGTTCATCCAAAGAATAGTCTCTTTGGGCCAGACAGCGTTACAGGTTATTGGTTGTAAGTTACCGTCGCGGAACTTCTCTTCGCCGAGTAAAACATGCGGGACCACCGGGGGCGCACAGCGACGAGAAGACTGGGGGCGCGTGGATATAATGAATTCCGCTCATGTCCGACCCCACTTCGATTCAAAATCCATCTGACGGGAACCTTCTTCGCCGGCGCAGGTTTTTTCTTGCGCTCATCTTTCTTGTTTGGGCCGCCATTTATCTGATCAGCATTTTTCAGCCGCCCTTGATGGACGACGCTGATACGGTCCACGCGGAAGCTGCGCGCGAAATGGCTGCCAGCGGTGACTGGGTCACACTGCATATAGATGGTGGGATTCGTTATCTGGAAAAAGCCCCGCTGATGTATTGGATGGTGGCCGCCAGCTTCAAAGTCTTTGGCGTACATGATTGGTCTGCTCGGTTGCCGATCGCGCTGGGCGTGCTGGCGTTGCTGCTGGTGACGTACCGGCTGGGGCGCAGAGTGTTTAATTCCGGAAATCAGGGCGAAGAAGCCGGGCTGTACTCCGCCCTGGTGCTGGCCACCGGCTTTGGTCCTTTTATCTATACGCGGTTTCTGATCCCGGACATGATGGTGGGTTTGTGGCTGGCGTTGGGCTTTGATTTTTTTCTGACGACGCTCGCACAAAGCGAACGCCGCGAAAAGCCCTCCTTGTGGATTTGCTGGGGGCTGGCCGCGACCATGGCCCTGAACATCCTGGCCAAAGGCTTGATCGGGCTGGTCTTTCCTATTGGGACCATCATCCTTTATCTGTTGCTCACAAAAAATCTGCGGCATCTATTCAAGCTGCGCCTGTTTTCCAGTTTTCTGGTCTTCTTGATCATTGCGGCGCCGTGGCACATGCTCGCCGGGTTCCGCAATCCTCCGCAAGGAAATGCCAAGGGCTTTTTTTGGTTCTATTTCATCAACGAACATTTTCTCCGTTATTTGAACAAACGTTTTCCCGCGGACTATGACACAGTCCCACTCTGGCTCTTCTGGGGACTAACGCTGGTTTGGCTGATGCCCTGGACGGCGTTCATTGTTCAAGCTGCGCGCCAGGTGCCGGTTAAGCTGGCCGAGTTCCGTGCGGGATTGAATGCCCAGCAGCGCGGCACCCTGCTCTTTGCCCTGTGGGCCCTGCTGATACTGGTGTTCTTTAGCTTCTCCAGCCGCCAGGAATATTACGTACTCCCTGGACTGCCAGGACTGGCATTGCTGCTGGGCGGATGGCTGGCGCATGAAACAACTTCGCCAATTGATAGTGGGGAGCGCAGAACAGGGAGAATCTCGTCTCTAGTTCTGATGGTGATCGGCGTCGCGGTGTGCGTGGTGTGCTTCACGCTGGCTTGGCAGGCCAAGACTCCTCCGGCAAATTACGACATTGCCGAACTGCTCAAGGAAAATCCGCAGGACTACGCGCTCTCTTTCGGCCACATTCTGGACCTGACGCCGCAGGCCATGGGCGCCTTCAAGACGCCTTTACTGCTTACAGGTTGCGCCTTTGCGCTGGGCACGATCCTGAACTGGTGGCTGCGGCGCGGAAACCGCACGATGCCGGCGAACCTGGTGCTGGCCGTGATGACCATGGTGTTGCTGCAAGCGGCACATCAGGGGCTTACAATTTTCTCGCCGGTGCTGTCTTCCAAGGTCTTGGCAGGCGCGATTGAAGCGCACTGGGAACCAGGCGCAATCATCGAAGACAACGGCGATTACGAAGCCGCGTCCAGCGTGAACTACTACACGCATCGCCAGATCCGCATCCTGAACGGACGTTGCAACAACATCTGGTACGGGTCCACATTCCCGGACGCACCCCTGATCTTTGACGATGATGCTTCGTTTGAAAAACTCTGGCGCGGCGACAAACCGGTTTTCCTTTTGGTGGATGGCAGAGCGAAACAGGCGACTGGCAAGAAAGGCGGTAAAGACGCCGACTGTCCACAGCGCGAGCGTTTACCGGACTATGTGAATAGTTCGACGGGATGTGTAATGGCCAAGTGGGGTGGCAAGCTGGTGCTGACTCAGATTCAGGCCAACCAAGCTGATGCTACCAATGCGCTGAAAGCTTGTCCGGCTTCGGTTCCGTCGCGCTGACCAGCGGTTGGACCGCGGGGAATGCCGGACGGATCTTGCCGTTTTCCAGTATGAAAATTTCGCCGCGCCAGTGGACCGTGTGGTCGGCAAAGCTGGCAAACCATACCCAGAACGCGATGAGATCGCGCAAAGGCAGCAGCCACAGGTATCGCCAAACGGCGCGATCTTGGACCACCCCCACGCCTACCTGCAAGGCCACGGCAACGCGCAACATTGCGGCGCCGGCCAGCAAAATCCATGACCAACCCGCTCCCCAAGCGAGCACCACAGCCAGCATGGCCCAGGGCAATCCAAACGTGAGCAGCAGACCGAGATAGCCCATGCGGCGGGAATCGCGCGTGCTGCGCGCCCAGCGCATCTGGTGATTGAAAAATCCGCTGAAGCTGTACGCCGGCAAATGCGTTTCCACCACCACCTTGGCCAGCACCACTTCCATACCGGCCTTGGAGATGCGATAGCCAAGCTCAAAATCGTCAGCCAGATAATCCACCAGCGGCTCCAGGCCGCCGATTTTTTCCAGGGCCACACGCGACATGGCGAGCGTTGAACCAAGAGCAAAGTGGATTCCGTTTTCAATCTGCCGGGCGGCCAGAACACCGGCGATGAAATCCGTGCTGATGCCCAGCGACTCCAGTCGCGATCCCAGCGTTCCGGCGGCAATCCCGCGATAGGGGCAGGTCACCATCCCTACTTGTGGACGGGCAAACGGGGCCATCACGCGGCGCAGGTAATCAGGCTCCACGAAAATGTCGCTGTCATTAATCAGGACGTGGTCGTACCTGGCGTGGCGCAGCATCTGCGCCAGGTTGCTGGCCTTGCGGTTGTTGCCCAGCACTTCAGGACAGACAAGAAGCTGGATGCGGCATTGCGGAAATTCCTGCATCAGACGCTGGACCGCGGCCACGGCGGGATCATCGGCTTCACTCACGCCGAAGATAATCTCGTACTCGGGATAATCCTGAACGCAATGGCTGCGGAAGCTTTCATACATCTGGGGATCAACCCCGCGCAGCGGCTTCAGGATGGAAACTGGCGGCGCAAATTCCGCGGGCGTGGTGGCCAAGGTGGCGGGAATACGGCTGCGCAGAAACACGCGCGCGCTCCACAGGCACAGCACATAAAACCCCATGCCGCATAAAGCCAGCATGGCCGCCGCAAGACTTGGCACGAGATGCAACATGAGTCTGTTCTATCTATCTTCTTTCAATTTCATTCTACCTTGCGGAACTACCGGGCTTAAGCTTCATCCGCACTGGCTATTACGAACCACCACTGCCATTGGATGTGTGCGGCGAGGCGGCGGTTACAGAAAGACGTCCGCGCGGTGGTCGCTCGCCATGCGCCTTAGGGCGTCAAGGCCTGGGTGACTTGTTTCCAGTCAATCTTTTTCAACAGTTCCTTGATGCGATCGTCGGCGCCGAAGATCCTGATCTCAATGTTTTCGATGTTCGGCGAATTTGATGGGTGAACAAATTTGTAGTAGTAGTAGCCGGCAGCCGGGTCCCAGCGTGAAGACTTGGCATTGCCAAACAATATCGTGTACGAAGCGCCGTAGCCGTAGGGATTGTCCTCGTCTTTGTACGCCGAATACGATCCGGGAACCAGGATGGCGTTCTTCTTCACCGGTCCGGGATGCAGCGTGGAGACCAGGACGTTACAGTTCACGCGTATCTGCACGTGCAGCAGGTCTTCAATCCGGGCATGCTGCAGCTGTTTGTCGCCTTGGTCCTTGATTTTTTCCATCTTGGCAATCAAGGGCGTAATCGTGGTCTTGTAGTGAGCTGATGTTTTGCGCAGATTATAAGTCCGCTGAAAAATTTCCGTCAACTCCAAGGGCCGGTTGGGGCTCGGGTTCACCATGGGATCGGCCAGGGCGAAATCCATTTTCTCTTCCCAGGCGGGGCCGCGGAACTGGTCCAGCATTTTGTTGATGTGCTGGGAGTATTTGGTGATGGCCACTTGTTCTTCTGGCGTCGGCTTGCGAGGCATGAGAAGGCCGAACAGGCTCAAGGGGACAACCGCGCACAGCATAATCACCATTGCTTTACGTGTCATTACTTTTGGCTCCTGGACTTTGGCTCCTGGCACATGGGTCATGGCCCTTGAAAGTGGACTCTTGCCTGCAAACCACGCGGGAAGTAAAGGGAATTATATACTTGACTCCCTTGAGTCATGAGCCTTACACTTGGACAATGCTGCACTTACGAGAACGCCCTAACCCACAGCCACAACAGCCACAACAGCCACGAGACACGCCGCCACGATCAGAGCCGCCGACGCGCACCCCATTCAGGGATTCCCCAAATCCGCCTGATCCTCCTCCGCCAACGCACCAACCGGGTGAGCCGTTTAGAAGATCGACTTAAATGCGTCCCACTTCACAAACGTTATGACCGTCAGAAGATTAAGAACTATGGCGGCAGCGGTGAACCAAAAAGAACGGTTAAGTTGGTTGGATTTTGTGTTGTTCTTTTTTTGATTGTCCGCGATCCTGTTCTTTGCCCACTGGATTTCATCTTTGATGAGGGCTTTCTCTACGTTGATCTCGGAGTCGGCGTATTGGCTGTAATGCTGCTCAAGTTCCTTGATTCTTTCTGGAATGATGTCTGATTCCGGCTGTGGCAGTACATATTTCCGTGGCCAAAGTTCGGCGATGGCAAATCCAGCAGCCGCTATGACGCACAGGATGGACAAGACCTGCATAGCGAATCCAGGGCGCGATAGCCCTTTGTCAAAGAAGTATGCTGTCTGACTCGCCAGGAAAAGAATTACTGCAAGTCCGATACTGGCTTTGATGTCAAGAGCATCTCCCAGACGTAAGGACAAATCCTCTTTGGCGTTGATTTCTTCCAAGCGCATCTCTGCGATAGCAGCCATGGTTTTCACTCTCCTGTTGTCTTTCGCCTGTTGGCATTTATCTTATTAGTGCGAACTTTTCGTGTCTTTGCTTTCTTTGCCTTGCGACGGGGATGGTAAGCCAAAACCACGTCGGCAATCTTATCTATTGTTTCTTGGAGGCTCTTCATGCTGTTAATTCCTTGTAAGTGATGCGGTGCCCTGAAATCGCGGCCACAAAGCTATCAAGCCGCTCCAATGTGTGTCGCCCTACGTTGCCCTCGTTCAGGCGGAAAGTGAATTCGTCTACATACCGCGCAAGGTGTTTTTTGCTCACTTGGTGGTAGACGCCGTAAACGCCCCGCTTGAGAACCGCCCAAACACTTTCGATGCCGTTGGTGCCAACGCCCTTGCGCGAAAATTCACCTGCACCATGATTAACCGTCTCATGGTTGTAAAGCAGTCCCAAGTTCCTGTATCCAGAATGCTCGTCAGTATGAACGGTTGCCCCGGCTTCTACGTTGTCGCAAACTGTACCGTGAAGTGTTAGGGCATCCGTGGAATCCACCAACATTGCCCTTGTGCGACCACCACGTTCCCGCAATCCCATGACAACTGACTTGCCAAATGTGCCACGCCCCGCATTGCTCTTTTTGTTGGAATGCTTGTTCTTTTCTTTGCCGCCGATGTACGTCTCATCTATCTCGACTATTCCGCGTAACATCGTAAGCTGACTGCCGCAAGCCTCGCGGAGCCTTTGCAGGACGAACCATGCCGACTTCTGCGTTATGCCAATTTCCTTTGCCAGTTGGAGAGACGAGATACCCTTACGAGCGGTCACCAGCAGATACATGGCGTAAATCCACTTATGCAAGGGTACATGTGACCGCCCAAAAATGGTTCCCGTTCTCACAGTAAAATCCAGCTTACAAGCATTGCAGCGATAGAAACCGCCTTTGCGGGTTGTGATGCGTTCCCCAGCTTTACATGTTGGACACTTTGCACCTTCCGTCCATAGCCTAGATTCCAGATAAATCCGGGCCGATTCCGCGTCAGGGAACATGCTGAATACTTGAAACGTGCTTATTGTGCTTTTGCTCATGCGTTAATAGTACTTAATTCCCTCAAGGGAGTCAAGTATATAATTCCCGAAGTAAAGGGGTACGCACCCGCGCTGGAATACATCTTATAATAAGAGGTAGTTGATGCTGGACCGGATGGTCGCTGTCCTGCCGTGAACGCCAAGGCTTACTTGGGCTGCGCGGCGTGGAGAGAGGAAAGTCCGAACTCCGCAGAGCAGTGTGCCGGATAACGTCCGGGACGGTGGGTTCAAGCCCATTGGACGGAAAGTGCCACAGAGAATATACCGCCGTGACTTCGGTTACGGTAAGGGTGAAAAGGTGCGGTAAGAGCGCACCGCCCGGGCAGTAATGTCCGGGGCATGGCAAACCCCAC
>JANXPR010000015.1 GCA_025357215.1 Acidobacteriaceae bacterium
TACGAAGACCCCGAACTCGCCAAGCTCATCAACGAAAACTTCATCGCCATTAAAGTTGATCGCGACGAACGTCCTGACGTGGACAGCCGTTATCAAACCGCGGTGCAGGCCATCAGCGGGCAGGGCGGCTGGCCGCTCACCGGATTTCTCACGCCGGAGGGCAAACCGTTTTATGCGGGAACATATTTCCCGCCGCAAGACGTACAGGGTCGTCCTAGTTTTCGCCGCGTGTTGATGACGCTGGCGCGCGCCTATCAGGAAAAACACGCGGACGTTTTGGAATCCGCGGAGAGCGTGATGGGCGCCATCAGTACGTCAGAAAGTTTTACCGGCAAGTCCGGATCGTTGCGGCCTGAACTGATTGACCACATGGTTTCCGCCGCGATGAAACTGTTTGACGCCGACCACGGCGGTTTTGGCTCGGCGCCAAAATTTCCTCATCCCAGCGCCACGGACATGCTGATGCAGCGCTATGCCGAAACCGGCAATTCGCTGTTGCGTGACACCGTGAGCTTTACGCTGGAGAAGATGGCCCAGGGCGGCGTGTATGACCATCTGGCCGGCGGCTTCCATCGCTACTCGGTGGACGAGCACTGGATCGTCCCGCACTTTGAAAAAATGTCGTATGACAATTCCGAGCTGCTCAAGAATTACGTGCACGGATACCAGATCACCGGCAACGATTTCATCGCCTGGGTGGCGCGCGACATCATTCGCTGGATGGATGAGTGGCTTACCGACCAGGAACACGGCGGCTTCTACGCATCGCAAGACGCCGACTATTCTCTGGACGACGACGGCGACTACTTTACCTGGACGCTAGACGAAGCGGAAGCCGAAGCCGCGCTGACCAGCGACGAACTGCAGGTGGCCATGCTGCACTACGACATTGGCGAAGTGGGCGAGATGCACCACAACCCGTCAAAGAACGTGCTGTACGTGCGCGTTCCCGTGGACGAAATCGCTCCGCGCGTCAAAAAGACTGAAGGCGAAGTCCAGGCGCTTGTGGA
Source organism: Acidobacteriaceae bacterium (assembly GCA_025357215.1). GTDB lineage: Bacteria > Acidobacteriota > Terriglobia > Terriglobales > Acidobacteriaceae > Angelobacter. Next base: position 1,011 of record JANXPR010000015.1, read on the forward strand.
TTCGGCAAAAAAGAAAATGTATGCCGCGCGTCTTAAGCGTCCCACGCCATTCGTGGACAAAACGGTTTACGTCAGTTGGAACGCGCTTTGTATTTCCGCCTACCTCAAAGCCGCAGGGGTGCTCGGCCTGGACGGCCCGCGCAAGTTCGCTTTGCGCTCACTGGACCGCATTCTTTCGCAGGGCTGGAAAGCGAGCGGAAGCCTGCAACACGTGATCGCCTACTCTGATCCGCAGGCCGCCCAGCGCCAGATCCCCGGCGCGCTCGATGATTACGCTTTCATGGTCATCGCCTGCCTGGACGCCTACGAAGCCAGCGCCGATCTTAGCTATTTCCATTTCGCCCAGAAAATCGCCGATTCGATGATCGCCCGCTTTTACGATAGCGCCGAAGGCGGCTTCTTTGACATTGCGTCAGGACCGAATGTAGGCGATGGCGTGATCCTCGGTGCGCTGGCCGCGCGGCGCAAGCCTTTGCAGGATTCACCTACTCCCGCCGGTAATCCCGCGGCAGCCATTGGACTGCTGCGGCTGCACGCCTTTACCAATGACGCCAAATATCACGAAGCCGCTGAGAACACGCTGAAGGCGTTTGCCGGTATCGCCGAACACTACGGCCTGTTTGCTTCAACGTATGCGATTGCGCTGGGCATGTATCTCCATCCGCACACGCAGGTGGTCATCGCCGGAAGCGGCCCGCAGGCAGAAGAGTTGAAAGCCGCCGCGCTGAAAGGTTTTTCGCTCAACAAGTCGGTGGTCCATTTGCCCCAGGGAGAAGTGGTGCCGCAGACTCTGCCTCCAGCGCTCGCGGAAACGATTCCCAATCTGCCGGCCATCAAGGAAGGCAAGACCGTAGCCGTGGTTTGCAGCAACTTCAGTTGCCAGCCGCCTATCACCGACACCCACGAGCTGGAGAAAATCTTGCTGGCCGGAAATCTGCGTAGGTAGCAACTCTCGAGCCTAGCGAGAGATCCCTATGCAGCACAAAGGACACAAAGGCACACAAAGGATTGCCCGTTACGGAATAACGAGACGGAATGGAAATGAAAAAAGCCAGACCAGCCAACTTTGCCGAGTACGTCGATCTCTTCCCCAAGAACGTCCAGCCACTCTTAAAGAAGATGCGGCAGACCATCCGGAAGGCCGCGCCGAAAGCCGAAGAGAAGATCAGCTATGGGATGCCGGCCTACACGCAGGACGGCATCCTGGTCTGGTTCGCGGCACACAACACGCACCTTGGCTTCTATCCGCGGGCGTCAGGGATTGAGGCCTTCAAGGAAGAATTGTCAGGATATAAGAACGCGAAAGGCTCGGTGCAATTTCCTTTTGACAAGCCCCTGCCTGTCGCGCTGATAACCCAGATCGTGAAGTTTCGGGTGAAAGAGAATTCAGTGAAGGTGAAGGCCAAGAAAAAATAGCTTCGATCTGACACTCAGAGCAGCTCGCTCCGAAAAAAGTTTTCCTTCATTTGCGTTAATTCGCGTTGATTTGCGGCTAAAGTCTACGTATAAGCTTCTTCCAGCAATTCCATCACATGCTTGACCGGCTGCGTAAGCCCGCGCTGAGTCATGCCCGCACGCAACTGCATCAGGCAACCGACGTTGGCTGTGGCAATAATGTCTGAAGTCACTGACTGCACGTCGTCCATTTTTGCCGCAAGAATTTTCATTGATAGTTCGTTTTGCGCCACGTTGTAGACTCCGGCGCTACCGCAGCACTGGTCCGAATGCGGGAGCTCCACCAGGTCGCAGCCAATGGCTTTGAGCAAGTCACGCGGCTGTACGCGGACGCGTTGCGCGTTGGCCAAGTGACACGGGTCCTGATAAGCCACGCGCTGTGCGATTTTCTTTTTCGGCGCGCGCAGACCAATGCCCGCCAGATACTCCGTTACGTCCTTGCATTTGGCTTTGAACTGTTTGGCGCGGTCGATGAATTCTGTGTCGTGCTCAAACAGGTCGTCATATTCCTTCATGTGCGATCCGCATCCGGCGGCGTTGGTCACAATGGCGTCGTAGTCCGCGCCCAGGAATATCTTGATGTTGTTGCGGGCCAGCGCGCGCGACTCTTCACGATAGCCGGCGTGGGCGTGCAGCGCACCGCAGCATCCCTGCCCGGCAGGTACGTGAACTTCAATTCCATTTTGCGTCAACACGAAGATTGTGGCGTTGTTCAAGTGCGAGAACGCCACGTTGTTGATGCATCCGGCGACGAAGGCCACCTTGCCTCGGCGTTCGCCTACGGCGGGAAACGTCTTGCCAATCTGGCCAAAGAAAAATTCTTTGTCGATCGCCGGCGAGAGGCGCTCAATGTCCGCCATGCCCATGAGCTTCAAAATGCCGGTGGCGCGGGTGAGAGACTGCAAGCCGGACCGCTGGTACAGGCGCATCATTGTTGCGACGAACTTGAGCGTCCCGAAGTTGGAAATAATTTTCCGGTAAAACAGGTTGCGCACGGTGCGCGCAAAAAACGGACGCTGGTATTTCTGTTCGATTTGCGCACGGGCGCGTTCCACGATGCGTCCGTATTTCACGCCGGAAGGGCACGCCACTTCGCAGGCTACGCATCCCAGACACTGGTCAATGTGCTTGACGAAGCTGTCGCCCAGCTCCAACTCGCCATCATTCATGCGGACGACCTGGTAGATGCGTCCGCGCGGCGAATCCATTTCAACACCCAGGGTTTTATAAGTCGGGCAATGGTTCAGGCAAAGGCCGCAGTGTACGCACGTGCGCAACAGGTCCCATGTGGGGACGTCCGGTGATGCGTTGGCGGGCGGGTTGGAGGCAACGGCGGTGATGGTGTTGTCAGACATGGTTTTCTTGAAGGCCCAGGTTTCTAAAATCTGCTTAGCTTGCTGCTTCTTAAAATGCAGGTTGCGTTAAACAATAAATCGTCCGCGATTGAAAATATTTTCCGGATCAATCGCCCGCTTCACCGCCTGCATCATGGATACGTCGGTCGGCGTAGTGCCCCAAACGTCAAAGTGGTGCTTCGCTTCTTTGGGGCAGTGCGCCACTTCGGCGGACGATCCCGGCGGTAAATGCGCGCGGAACGCCGACACGCAGTTGGCATATTGCATGGCGGAAGGCGGATCGACGGAGAGTGGTACAAACGCCGCCACCAAGTTACCCGTTGCCGCGCGGCCGAGCACTGCGGGAATAAAGTTGCAGTCCGGCGCGGCCTTTTCCAGCGCGTGGATCGCCGGCGCCACGCCTTGAATCGTCAGGTGCGTGTACATGACCATGGCGTTGCGATGGCGTTCCAGCACGTTGTACTCAAAGTGCGTGACCCAACGCCAGAACTGTTCTTCAGCGGCGCCGTCGAGTTCCCGCGTGACGGCCGAGCCTAACTCTCCGCGATAGCGCGCCAGTACGGCGTCACTGCCGGCGGCGCGCAGAGCAATCTGCCAGATATTCGGAATCTGGGTGACTGGCTGATTCGGAACGTAATGATCGGGATCGTTGGGCGGTTGCGGGTCGTTTAAATATTCCGGCGCGTGCGGAGAAATAATTTCCATGCAGATCGGCGTCAACGGCGATTTGAAAATTCTTTCGCGGAACTGAATGGCTTCCGCCAGTGAATTGAAGTTGCAGAGAAACGTCTGCGTCTGGCGATGCATGGGAAAGACCTTGAAGTTGGCGCGCGTGATAATAGCCAGCGAGCCAAAGCTGCCGTTGATCAGCTTCATCAGGTCGTAACCGGCAACGTTCTTTACCACCATGCCGCCGCCCTTGACCACTTTTCCGTCGGCGACGACAAACTGCACGCCGATGCAGAAATCGCGCAGGCCGCCGAACGCATGCTTGAGCGGACCCACTGAAGCCGTGGCCACCAGTCCGCCCAGCGTGGCTGAAGCAAGATGAGGCGCGTCATACGGCAGCCATTGCTTATGTTCAGCCAGCGTGCTGAGGACGTCGGCACATTTCATTCCCGCATTGATGCTGATGGTCAAATCGCCGGGATCGTATTGTTCAATCGTGTTGAGGCGATGCGTGCGCACCAGAATGTCGACGCGTTCCGGCACGCCGCCAATATCTTGTTTGGTGAAGCCGCCAGCCGGCGCGATCACCAGCTTGCGTTCCGCGGCCAGGCGGACTACAGCAGCAACTTCTTCCGCGGAAGCCGGCGAGACCACGGCAGCAGGGGTTACGCCGTTGATCTCCAGTTGCGAAGGGATGAGTTCCTGCGGACCAA
>JANXPR010000109.1 GCA_025357215.1 Acidobacteriaceae bacterium
GCCCAGCATTTTCGCAAGCAAACCGGGATCGATTTCCCTCTGCTGATTGACGAAAAACGCTTGACCTACAAGGCGCTGGAACTGAAAAAAGCAAACCTCTTCCACCTTTTGCGCGGAGACAACATGCTGGCCCGCAAGCGCGCCAAAGCTATTGGCGTCCGCCAGCACAGGCTCGGCAAAGATCCGTTTCAACTGGGTGGGAGTTTTGTCTTCGGACCGGGCAACAAAGATTTGTTCGTCCACATCAGCGCAACGTTCGGCGACAACGCTCAGCCCAAAGACCTGCTGGCGGCCATTGCCTAGCCCGGGGCTCTCCCAGAGCTTAGTCTTGTGTAAGCTCGTTGGCAGGTGAATGATTCTCGGACTAAAGATTCGCGTATATTGAGCGACGAGGATTTTTCGCTGCTTCCCGTAAAACTAATTCCGTATCAGCCAGAGTTCCTGGAGCCGTTCCTCCAGTGGCGCAACCAGCCCGCCACGATTCGCCACAATCCTCTGCAAGCCATGAGCGACGCGGAAACCGCCAGGATGCTGGAAGCAGAAGGCTCAGACTTGGCGAACCTAAAAAATCATGCGACCTTTCGCTGGTTCGTGGAATTCGAAGAGAAAATCGTGGGCAGCGTCTCGCTGAAAAACATCAGCCATTCCATGGGCTATGCTGAAACCGGATACGGCATTTCGCAAACCTATCACCGGCGCGGAATCGGGACCGCCGCGGTTGCCCAACTGGTGGAAAAAGTTTTTTCTGAAACCAGTCTGCGCAAGCTCCTTGCTTACGTCCATGACGCAAACCTGGCTTCCTGCAAGCTTCTGGAAAAACTTGGATTCGTGCAGGAAGGTTTCTTGCGCGAACACTACGTCATCAACGGTCAGGCTGAGAACGAAGTACTTTACGCCTTACTAAAGAAAGACTGGGCCGATATGTAAGAAAGGCGACGCGTAAACACGCGCTGCTTTTCTAGCTGGGACATTATTAATAAGAGCATCATAAAAAGAATTTATCCTTCCTCGATTCCCAGGAACATTTAGAATCACTTGAGCATCGTATTGGGTGGCGTTTCGTGGCACCCAAGTCGTTCTAATACAGTTGATATCAACACGTCAGGGACAACATGACCAAAGAAGAAATCCTTAAAAAGCATAAGCAGTACCTGTTCCCCTCCATCACAACTTATTACTCTGACCCGCTGGTCACCGACCATGCCAGCATGCAGTACGTGTGGGACACCGAGGGCAACAAGTATCTGGATTTCTTTGGCGGTATTGTGACCATCTCCGTGGGCCACGCCAACCCGCGCGTTACCTCGAAAGTAAAAGCTCAGATCGATAAGCTGCAACACGCTTCCACCGTGTTCCCGAATGAAGGCATTGTGGCGCTGGCGGAAAAGCTGGCGCAGATCACTCCGGGCGAAATCAGCCAGACGTTCCCGTGCAACAGCGGTACCGAAGCCAACGAAACCGCCATTCAACTGGCGCGCATGTATACCGGACATTACGAAGTTGTCGCACTGCGCCACGGCTACAGCGGACGCTCCCAGATGGCGCAATCGCTCACCGGACACGGCACCTGGCGCAAATCGCTGCCCGTGCCGGCGGCGGGCATTGTCCACGCACTGAATCCTTATTGTTATCGTTGCCCGCTGGGCAAGACGTACCCGAGTTGCGAAGTGGCCTGCGCCAAGGACGTGGAAGCCGTGATTCAGACCACCACGTCCGGGCAGATCGCCGCGTTTCTCGCCGAACCGATTCAAGGCGTGGGCGGATTTATTACGCCGCCCAAGGAATATTTCAAAATTGTTTTCAAGATCGTGAAGGACTACGGCGGCCTCTTCATTTCCGACGAAGTTCAAACGGCCTGGGGACGCACCGGCAAACGCTGGTTCGGCATTGAGCAATGGGAAGTGACGCCGGACATCATCACCTCGGCCAAAGGCCTGGGCAATGGCGCGCCGGTGGGTGTGACCATGACGCGTCCGGAGATTGCCGCCAGCTTCAAGGGACTACAAATTTCCACCTTCGGGGGCAACCCGGTTACGTCCGTCGCGGCCAAGGCAACCATTGACCTGATTGAAGAAGACAAGCTCATGGACAACGCAGCCACGGTAGGCAGCTACTATCGCCAGGGTCTGGAAAGCCTGAAAGAAAAGTTTGACCAGATTGGCGACGTCCGCGGCATGGGCCTGATGCAAGCCATGGAATTTGTAAAAGACCGCGTCAGCAAAGAACCTTCTCCAGAAGCCACCAACAGGTTCATGGAAGAATGCCGCAAAGGCGGACTGCTTGTCGGCAAAGGCGGACTCTTCGGCAACGTGATCCGCACTTCTCCGCCGTTGAACATCACCAAGTCAGACGTGGACGAAGCCATCAAGATCATGGACCACGCTTTGACGGCCATGTCTCCGGCGTTGGCTGGAGCCGCGGCGCGGTAGGCCGCTCAAACCCGATTTTCATCGTCCTGGTATGTTTATAAGAGTGTAGCTACTTGGCTCTGCTGCGATGATGGCGTCCGCTATTTCCTTGAGCCTTGGTAGAAGCAAGCTCCATCGGCTCTTTCCTAGGACGACAATCGCGATTTTCCGCCCACTTAGGTTCTGCTGATAGCTTAGATTCTTGTCAGTGGTAACCAGAACGTCGAACCCCGCCTTTTCGGCTTCGTTCAGCAATTCGTTGTTAAGCAGCATACTCCATCCTTGCTCCCATGCAGTCTAAACCACGTGGTCAGCAATAGCTTCGCGGATACCAACTGGAGTTCCCTGATCAAATAGGATGAGCATCAATGCCTGGGAGTAGAAGCTTCGAGGCTTTGAGCAGCAAAGTCCAACACGGACTTCACCTGATCGCTGGTCAGCCCCTCAAACATTTGCACAATCTGGTCGATGGTGAGGCCATCTTCCAGGTTTGCGAACACTGCGGAGACTGGAATCCGCGTGCCGCGAAAAACCCACGCGCCACTTACTTTTCCGGGAATGCTTTCCACCGCATTGCACTCTGCCCAGTCGAGAGCCATCAGCGAGCCTCCACCGTTATCGTAGCGAAGCTATGGGTGCACCGCAAGCAAGGATTGCGCGGCAGTGGACTGCCTTCAAAAAGCAGACCATGAACAGGACATCCTTCAGATTGGACCGGCAATTCTGGCACTTGCTTTCTTCCCTGCCAGCACATTCAGTATTCGCTGCACGTTGTTGCTTTCGCAGGCGCGAATGGGCGACAACTGGAGCTTGATCAACGCTGGCGGCGAGATCACGAGTCGTCCCAGCAACTGGACTCGTGCATCCAAATCTGCAATCGCGGCTGGCATTTGATCCGGCGCCAAAGATGCCATCCTTACAGCATCTGACCAGGCAACGTCGCGGGCCACGGTCATGTTGAAGTTGATGATCTGCGTCTCAGTGCGCAGGCCGAAGGTCTGCAACAACCCAATCAGCGGTGAAATTACACCAATTTCTTTTTCCACCGTGCCTACTTCGCCGGCTAGCACGGCATTGATCTCATCAAAATCCGTTTTTAGCCCCTGAATTTGGTCACCAGGAGCCGTGAGCGCGGCGGCAACACCCAGATCCAGACCAATGTGAGCGTTGATTCCAACGAGCAACTGTTGCACCACGATGGGCTGCCACTCCGATGCGCCTTGGAAGGCGACCTGCCAGCTTACGGTTGGTTGCTGCCCGGCGCGAAACTGCTCAAAGGCCTGCAAGTAACGGTTGGCGAAGGTCACGTCAAGCTGCTCCATGCGCGGGCCGTTCTGAAAGCGCCCGCTGGCAATGCCGTCTTTCACAGCCTGGGTAATACGGCGATAGAGCGCCGCAAAGTATCCTGCCCGGCTCTTCTGCTGCCATGCCCAATCGACAATGTCGTTGAGCGCGCGAATTACTTCGTCGATGGTTGTGGCTTGCATGATGCAGCCAATCATAAGCGGCTTAAGACCTTTTGCATCTCTGGAAAAGCGCCGCCAAGCTTAAGGTGGCGTCCCCAAAAATCGCCTTAACTTTTCCCACAGTACGCCGATACCCAATCTAACGGGTAGACAGGTACAAGGACCAAAGTGCTGAGATGAGATTAGAGATTCCTAAGACGTTTCCGGGAGCTACACCGCCCCCCATGACCGCGCTCGATGCCACGCAAGCAGGCTTGCCCCTTGCCGCTGAAGTGGTCCGCGTTCTGCTTTTGGAAGATAGTCCAGCCGATGCATTTCTGATTCAGGAAACCTTCAGCGAGTGTCCGGGAAACTTCAAAATCACGCATGTTGACCGTCTGAGTTCCGCGTTGGAATTCATCACACATAACGAAGTGGATGTAGCGCTCTGCGATCTGGGACTGCCCGACGCCACCGGACTGGAAGCCGCACGCAGCCTGCGTACGGCGGCGCCGGATGTTGCCTTGATCGTGATGACGCGCAACGACGACGAAGACACCGCGGCCGAAGCTCTGCGCCACGGCGCACAGGACTATCTCGTGAAGGGTCAACTTTCCAACAATTCGATTTTGCGGTCCCTGCGGTTCGCCATGAAACGCCAAAAGACGCAAGTGGACACCGAACGCATTCGCGCGCAGCAGATCCAGTTGAAAGACGAATTTTTATCCAACGTATCGCATGAGTTGCGTTCGCCCTTGGCGGCCATGCACCAGTTTGCCAAGATTCTGGAAGACGAAATCCCCGGCAAGCTCAATATTGAGCAGCAGCAATATACCGGGATCATCCTGAGGAACGCGCGCCAATTGGAATCCATGATTGACGACCTGCTGGAAGTCACGCGGATACAGGCCGGCAAACTTACGGTGGAACCGCAGTGCATTTCCTTGCAAGACGCCGTTTCTGACACCATCAAAAGTTATTTGCCGGCGGCGAAATCCAAAGGCATACTCATGTGCGCGGAACTGGGCGGCGAAATGCCGCTGGCTTACGCCGATCCCACGCGCGTCCGGCAGATTCTGGAAAACCTGGTAACCAACGCTATTAAATTCACTCCAGAAGGCGGTGCCGTTTGGATCCGCGCCGGCATCAACCAGCAGGACACGACCATGCTGACGCTGGAAGTTTCCGACACTGGATGTGGAATCGCCGCGGAAGGTCTGCAGAAAATCTTTGAACGTCTCTACCAGGAGCCGGACCAGGAGCGCGCCAGCCGCAAAGGCCTGGGTCTGGGACTTTATATCTGCCGCGAGTTGGTCACACGCCAGGGCGGACAAATCTGGGTGGAGAGCCGTCGTGGCAAGGGCAGCACTTTCTACTTTACGGTGCCCGTCTACTCGCTGCATGATCTGATCGCTCCGGTCATCCTCAACCAGAAACAGCCGCCACAATCGTTGGCACTGATCACTTCAAAACTTTCGTTGCGTGGTTCGCGCAAACCTTCAGAAGAAGCTTGCCGCAAGGTACGGCGCACGCTGGAGCGCTGTATGCTTCCCGATCTTGACGTGCTGCTGCCGCGCATTCACTCCGCCGGCACGGAAGAAATGTACTTTGCCGTGGCGTTGGCCAAGGAAGAAGGCATTCAAGTTCTGGTCCGCCGCATGCAAGACCAGCTTGACCTGTTGGACGAAATCAAATGCGGCGCGGTGACGGCCACCGTCAGTTACACCATGCTCGATCACGTCCAAATTGAACAATTCACATCGGGCGAACGTCTGGCCCAGTGGGTTTCCACGGAAGTGGGCCAGCTTGTGAACGCAGCAGCTTTTGCCAGGAGTTATTCCAATGAGTAAAAAGATCATGATTATCGATGACGATCCGGACATGCGTCTGGGCCTTCATATTCGTTTGAAAGCCAACAATTTCCAAACTGTCTTTGCCGCGGACGCGCTGTCTGCCGTGAGTGAAGCTCGCAAGCATCAGCCGGACCTGATCATCCTTGATCTGGGCTTGCCGGCGGGCGATGGCTTTGTGGTGATGGAACGCTTCCGCGCCAACGTTTACCTGGCAGCCACGCCGGTGATCGTGGTGTCCGCGCGTGACCGCGTTGCCAACGAGCAGCGCGCCATCAAGGCCGGCGCCCGCGCTTTTCTGCAAAAGCCCGTGGACAACGACCAGCTGCTGGCCACCATCAACCAGCTGTTGGAAACGGCGTAAAGACGTCTCTTAACGAATGCGCGACCAGGAAGCGGTAACTACCGTCGCTGGCACGGACCACGCGAACCTTGCTGCGCAGGTTCCGCCGCAGACGTCCGCTTTGCCGACAACGTCGCCAACGCCATCTTCCTCGCCATCATCTTCCTCACCTTCATCTTCCCCGTCATCAGCTCCTTCGCCATCAAGTTGCGCGGCAACCCAAGACCACTATCTCAAGACTGAGCTCTACCAGCTCATCCAACAGGACCCGAGCATTTTTGAGTTCCTGCAATCGGGCTCGTTGGACGGCATTTGGTACTGGGACCTGGAACATACCGAACATGAGTGGCTTAGCCCGCGCTTCAAAAAGATTTTCGGCTTTGAAGATCATGAAGTTCCCAATACGTCCGCGTGGTGGCAGGAACGCATCTTCGCGGAAGACCTGCCCATAGCGCTGGGAAACTTCGCGCAGC